>NZ_JALKFU020000081.1 GCF_023242965.2 Frankia sp. AgKG'84/4 | reverse complement strand
CGTCCGTTAAAGGGGACATTGCCGGGACACCCCCCCCCCACTGAAGGGGTTGTAACAGGGCGCGCGCCGGGGGGGGGGGGGGGGCGGCCCCCCCCCCCCCCCCCCCCCGACCGTGTCACCCGCGTCGGCTCAACCGCGCCACCACGGGCCAGTGATCGCGACGGTCAGACCGTCACCCTGGACGTTGGCGTACAGCCAGCGGCCGTCGGCGGAGAAGGTGGCGCCGGCCCACTCGCTGTCGCTGCCTGCGTTGCGGGCCAGCGGGTACGGGGTGCCGTCGGCGGAGGGGGCGACGAGGTAGTTCTCGCCGTCGCCGTCCTCGCACAGCACGATCCCGCCGAACGGCGAGACGGTGATGTTGTCCGGGCCGTCGAAGCGGCCGCCCGGCTCCAGGCGCAGGACCAGCTCCAGCGTCGAGCGCCTGGGGTCGAACCGCCAGACCTGGCCGGAATGGTCGGTCGCCGCGCCGTCGGACGTCTTCGCGTAGCTGGAGACGATGTAGGCGACCCCGGCCGACCAGAAGATGCCCTCGGCCTTGGGGACGCGGGTGACCTTCGCGTTGTCGATCTGGGCCCGCACCGAGACGGTGGCGGCGTCCGGGTCCGGCACGTCCACCCAGGTCACGCTCAGCTTCGTGCCCAGGTCGCGGATGGCGGATAGATCACGGATGTCCGGCACCTGCAGCGCCTGCAGCTTCCCGCCGGCCCGCAGGCTGCCCGGCCCGCCGAGCGGCCGGCGCGGCTGGAAACGGTAGACGAGGCCGTACGGCTTGGCCGCGTCCTCGGTGAGGTAGAGCGTGCCGGTGCGCGGGTCGACCGTGACCGCCTCATGCGGGAAGCGGCCAAGCGCGGTCAGCGGCACCGGCGCGGAGTCGTGCAGCCGGGCGAACGGGTCGACCTCGAAGACGTAGCCGTGCTTCTTCGTCAGGCCCGCCTCGGTCGCGGGCGTCGCCTCGGTCTCCTCGCAGGACAGCCACGTGTTCCACGGGGTGCCGCCGCCCGCGCAGTTGCGGTAGGTGCCGGCGAGGCTCGGCAGGTGCGCGAGCAGCTTGTCACCGGCGACGGCCAGCGTTGTCGTGCCGCCCGGCGCGGCCGGGTCGTAGGTGAGCGTGGGCCACTGCGGCACCGCCGGGTCCTTGGTGCCCGGCGACAGCTCGTGGTTACGGACCAGCAGGCTGCGTCCCGAGCCGGCCGGGAACGCCCGCATCCCGTCGTGCGACGCGGGTACCGGCGCACCACCGGGCAGCGTGTCCTTGCCCGCCCGGGAGAACACGGCGTAGCGGAAGCCCTTCGGCAGGTCGATGACTCCCTTGGGGTCGGCGACGAGCTCCCCGTAACCCTTGAACGCCGTGGGGGTGGCGGCGTTCGCGGTCCCGGCGAACACGGCGTCCACCGATCCGGCCAGCGCGAATCCCAGCCCGACGGTCCCCGCCCCGGCCAGCATCTGACGACGGTTCACAGACATGCGTCTCCTCCTCCGGTACCGCGTCCCACGGCACCGAAGCGAACGCTCACAGCTCCAGATGACCAGGGATCAACATCGCCGCGAACGTCAGTACACGCACAGCCGACCGATCGTCTTCCGTGCATACGGAGTCGGACCGTACGCTTCCGCAGGGCACGCCGACAGCTGGGCTGTATGTCATCCGATCCCGGCGCCAGAAGGCCGGCAGCGATCGGCCTACTCGGTATCGATCTCCGTCGCGCTGTCGATTTCCTCAGCCGGGCGAAGGCCCTGCCGGCGCATGAACTCCCGCTCCCGCTGCGCCAGATACCGGGCCCTGCTGTGGATGAAGCCCCTACCGTCGCCGGCACGCAGCATCTCCAACGCCTCCAACGGGATGCCATGACTAGCCAGAACCCGATCGGCCACTTCCGGCTCCAGGCTCAGCAGCGCACTGCGCACCGACCGGCCAGGTGGCGTCGGTAGGATGAGGCGGTTGGCCGGACTCTGCTCGGCACGTTCGTTCAGATTTGAGGTGACGACGTGGCGATACGCTTTTGTGTCTACGTTAACGAGTATGTCAATTGGGTTGAAACTCCGGCCGCCAACATCGAGGCGAGCGGGGAACTCCTGAAGCTCCCAGAGCAGCAGTGTCCGAACCCGGGCGCTACGGGTGTCGAAACGGTCCGGAAAGGGCCGCGCGTCCTCGTCGGCACCATGCGGGTCCCGGCCACCGTGCGCGAACTCCTTCATGGCAGCGAGATAAATCTTGACCTGAGTCGAGTTGGCACTTGCAAAAAATCCGGACCACGAGGTCGACCAGAACCACCGCACGAGAACCGATCGCTGACGCTCATCGGGCTCGGGGCATTCATTGAAGAACACAGTCAGCAGGAGAATCTGGATGCTGTAGGGCACGAGTCGGGCATGCGGCACCCCGACATCGCCACGAAGAAAATCGACAGCCAGGCCCATCGCGGCCTCGGCCAGCCCCACAGCGATGGCAAGAAGCCCCTTCATGCGAGCAGCAAGACTTCCCCATCGGACCGTCTGGACGTCTTCCTCACCTGACACAGCCAGCACCGCACGGAACACGGTGCTGGAAGATATGTCAGAAAATCCTCGGTCGCCGAGATTCTCCAACAGCAACGAGATGCGATCACCGAGACTTTCCTCGATGCCCTGGTCGTAGGTCAGCGCCGATACCATCTGCTGCGGCGTGATCACACTTCCCTTGCTGTTCAGTCGGGAGAAGACCTCGACCGCCTGCTCCATCGTTCCGCCCTCAAGAGTGATGACGGCGAATCGGTACGACTTGATACGCTGCGAAACCTGCTCGGCTTCGTCGATCATTTCGCCAGCTCGGCGCGATCCCACGATCGGCTCTATTTCAGCCTGGAGCCCGCGAGCAAATGCGAGGAAATCAAGCGTACGCATCACCGAATGCATGGGGAGAAGGTCCGCCGGTACGGGATCCTTTTTCCAGTGGCGATAGCGGTTCCGCCGCCGTTCGGTCTCTCCGCCGGGGCCGTCCGCCAGCTCCCGAAAAACATGCCAGATCCAGCCGTCACCGCGCCTGTCTGGCGCAGCGTCTGGACCACTCAGGGTGCCAAAAAGCGTGGAAAGCCGCTGATGGCCGTCAAGAACGTAGGCCGTTGGCACTCCCGGCGGAGGAGCTGGAACCGCGATACCGCCCACCCGGTCCAGACTCGGAAGCGCGAGATCCGTCTGCCAGACGAGGAGGCTGCCGACCGGATAACCCCGCTCCAGGCTATCGAAAAGCTCGAGCATCTGGTCGGGTCGCCAGACGAACGGACGCTGGAAGCGAGGTATCCGCCAGCTGCCACTTGCTATCCGGTTTAGGACATCTCCGAGGAGCTGGACCTCTGGCTTCACTGTCATCTCGACCGAGCCCGGGATGATCTTCACTACAACACCTCATCGATCATCGCCAGAAGCCTCTCAAGCTCGGGCTGGACATCAGGGCCAAGATCAGCAAAGTCCGCTATGCCAAGCGGTGGAGGACCACTCAGGCAGTTCATGACCTTAGGACCGAACCCGCGACCCAACTCCTGGAGGTCAGCGGCGCTCAGGGTACCGAACAGGGGCAGCTGCTCATCTCTGATGATAATGCGCTTCTTCCTCGAGTCGAAGAAGCCGGCCTTCATGTCGAAGACTCCACGCTGGTCAGAGGTCAGCCGCGCGACCGCAGCGGCCACCACGGAGTGATGACCACCGTCCATCACCCTGGACAGCGCCGCGGGTGGAATGTAGTTCTCCGCCTCCCGAAACTCAAGCACGTGAATCGCAATACCGTGCGCAGAAATCTCCCCGGCATGATCATGCTGGCTGGTTCGAGCACTGGGAACCCGTCGATCACTGTCGAGGACGCCACAGAGACGTACAACTTCGACATATTCACGAGCAGCCTCCATGGCGGTCTTCCTGAACATCGCGCCACCTCCCCCCGCATGCCGGAAGAGAAGCCATCCCCGCTCGAGCGCGTCGATGAGATCGACCCGGCCGAAGGCCCGGAACACGGCGCGGAGCAGCAGACCATCCGACTCCTGGTTCTCCAGGATCACCAGCGCGGGTCGGAGGAGATCTGCCACCATAGCGCGCGCCGCAGTCGCTGTGATCGTCGGCCGATTGTCCTGACCCCGCGACCGGTACACGCCGGCCGTGACACTTTTCTCGGTGAGCTGGCGATAAGCCTGGGCTCTCGTTGGCGCATGACGCCCGAAGTAGTCAGCGGCGCGTTCCGCACTGAGGGGATCAACATCCCAGAGATGACGTCCCTCGATCACCATGGCCATGAAGGCGATCAACGTCTCGAACAACTCGTCATCGAGGAAGACGTCCGGGTCGGACAGGATTCGCACGTGGTCAGGTCCGCTCGTTCTGCGCAGCGGCAAGCGCGCGCACCTCCTGGTAGTCTTCCGAGAAGACACCGTCCGGCCAGTTCGCCACATTCCCCAGGTCGTCCAGCTCGATACGGTGGAGATCTGCGGACTGGCCATTGTGTTCGACATAGTACAGCGCGATCTGGTCTGGCGAAATCTTGCCCTGAGCCACCCGGCGGCGCAGCCGAAGTACGAACGTCTCGCTGTGCGTCTCGATGAGGAACCGGCAGCGATTGTCGGCGGATCCAGCCAGGTACAGGTCAGCCAGTGCCGCGTGCGCCGCAGGATGCAGGTGGAGCTCGGGCTGCTCCACCACTTCGAGGACAGGCCGGGACCGTCCCGAAGAAAGGCTGTCGATGGTCCGCTGCACAAGAATGGGCAGCACCTGGGCCACTCCTGTACCCGTGTCGGCCAAATTGACCTGCACACCCGGGTCTGCGTTCGAGGTCAGCACCAGCGAGAACAGGTTGCTACGCTGGTCCACGGCAAGCGACCAGCCGGGCAGCTCCTGGCGAAGATAGTCGTTGACGGCGGCGAGCAGGTGGCCATTGCCACGAGCGACATCATCCGCCAGGATCAGCGGCGCCTTCTCGCCGAGCACGCCCGCGACCTGGGGTGAGCGCGTCGGCATGCGATAGTACCTTGCCGGCCGCTCACGGAAAGGGCCTACATATCTGATCGACGGATACAGCTGTCGCACTTCTTCGAGATAGGAAAGCCAGAGATGACCATTGAGCGAATCACGCGGGCGGGGTAGGATCCCACGGAAGGCAACATCGCTCATTACGGGACCCCAGGGTTCCGGACCAGTGAACCGCCAGGTCGGATTTCGGGGATCGTCGATGTTCCATGTCCACGAGATGTCCAGATCTCGTCCGGGCACGGTCAGGTGGAAGTCGCTCACTACCTGCAGCTGAACCTCGTCGATATTTTGAATACCCGCTTTTATCTCAAACGCGCCGAGTTCGGCGGTATCGAAGTGGAGACCGAACGTCACCTTGCCGTGCGGTCGCTGGCCGAAAATGAGATCCGTAAAGCCCCCGGCGATCTCAAAATCAAGAGCATCTGGTTCCAGGGGCGCCGGTGATCCGGTGCGCAGCCCGGTCTCCAGAAGTGCGGGCAGCCGGGCAAGCGCGCTCTTGCCGGAGTTGTTCCGGCCGAGCAGGACCGTCACCGGACGCAGTTCAAGCGTCTGGCCGCGATCGAAGCACTTGTACCTCTCCACCGTGAGTGCGACGAGCGACATGTCACAAGCCTAGCGGTGCTTCCCGTGGCCTCCGTTACGATCACGTACAAGATCGGCGTTGAGCAACCGATCGCCGCCGATCATCCGTGGCACACCCGGCACGCAGGTCGCATCCCGCTCGACCACCCGGCGGGTCGGGGCGATGAGGCCGCAGGCGGCGGGTGCTGGTACGAAGCCGTCGATGGCATGTGATCGCATTTTCGCTCATCAGGTTATGAGACGGCTGGTGTGACCTGCGTTGACCAGGTCCCGGTAGGCATGGTGCACGTCGTCGGGCACGGGCTGGGCGATGGCAAAGCCGCGGTCGGCGTAGAGCCAGATACGTTGGGTGTCGCCGGCGAGCATGGCCATGACGCGGTGGGCGTCGCCGATGCCGGTGACGTAGTCGTCGAGGCTCATGGGGTGGGACGCGCACTGGACGGTGACCTCAGGCCACAGTTTTCGGCAGGTGGCGTAGGCGCGGCGTTGCTGGTAGGGCCGCGAGATCAGGGTGATGGACGTCAGGGTGAGGCCGTGGGCGGCGAGGAGATCTCGGGTCCGGGTGATGTTCTCGCCGGTGTTGCGGGCGGTCGGTTCGACGAGGATGGCCGAGTCGGGAACGTCGAGGGTGAGCGCGTGTTCGCGGTAGTGAACGGCTTCGCCGCGCGGGAATCGTTCGACGGTGGTCGGCGCGTTCGCGCCGGTGAACACGATCCTGGGAAACAGGGCGCGGTGATACAGGTCAGCCGTGCAGGTGGCCACGCCGAGGTCATGGCTGCCGAGGCCCACGCCGACGTCGGTGGGACCCAGGTCGTGGTGCATGTCGTGATAACTCCAGAGCACCTCGACCGCGCCGCGCAGTTCCGTGGGGATGGCGGCGACAGCGGTCATGCCAGGTCGCCGGAGTCGGGTATCGGGAACCGGTAGCTCCAGGCGAACTGGGAGGCCGCGTGGACGCCGATCGCGTACTCCACCGGTGTGCCATCGGCGGTGAAGGTCGTCCGGTGCAGTTCGACGATGGGTTCGCCGGGCGGGAGATCGAGCGTCGTCGCCTCGTCCGGAGTCGGCATCCGGGCGCCGAGTGTTTCCTCGACCGCGTCGGGTTCCAGGCCCCGCTCGTAGAGGACACGGAAGCCACCTCCCGGTCCGGCGGGGCCGGGACTGTCGTCAGTCAGGCGCGTGCCCCCGACGTGATCTGGCCGGTAGTAGCTGGTCAGCGTGTGGGTCGGTCTGTCCTGGTCACGGACGATGCGGGCGCGTTCGTAGACCTCGCTGTCCGGGGCGACCCCCAGCGCTTCGGCGACGTCGTCCGACGCGGGGACTCGTCGGACGGTCTGCGTCTGGTCGCCCGGCGCCCAGGCGCGACCGGAAGCGACCCGGTCGGCGGCGAAGGCGACCAGATCGGCATTACGCCACTTGGCCTTGTCGTACCGGTCGATTCCCAGCCGCCGCAGCGGCGGCCTGGACCGGACGTACACCCCGGCGCCCGTACGACCGCTGACCAGCCCCTCCTCCTTGAGGCGGGTGACGGCGAGCCGCGCGGTTTCGGACGCGACGCCATACTGCCGCGCCAGCTCGGCGGTGGACGGCAGCGCCGCGTCCGGGCCCAGGCGTCCCGACGTGATCTCCTCGCGAAGATCGACCCAGATCCGGTCAGAAGCTCCGCGCCTACCGCTCATCAGGCGAGTGTAAGTCCTTCCTAGGAAGCTCTTGACCTACCCCGCAACGCGAGGCAGCCTGGAACCTACCTAGGAAGGTGGACGTCGAGCGGACGCGAAGCCCGGCGGACGGTCGGCATCTCGAAAGTGGGCTGGGTTGTGACCAGGTGCGGGGAAGGGGCGGATGCCGACACGCCGGGTGGCGGGGTGTCGTTCGCGCCGGGGGTGCAGTGGGGAGTCGCGACGTTCGGTCCGGAGCGGCGGCTGGAGGGACTGATCGGCCCGTTCGCCACTCCCTCGGCCGCGGAAGGACACGCCCGAGACAGGCGCCTTCGGGACTGGCTGGTGGCCCCGATGCTGTGCGTGCACAGCCCGCAGTGACGTGATCGGCAGGTAGGCGCTCCCGACTTCGAGCAGTCATCAGAACGGTCGTTGGCGGGCGTCCCGGCGATCTTGCTGGTGGAGGTGTCACCTCGGCCGGGCACGGCCGCAAGCCCGGTCAGGGCGAGGACAGGCCCGATGCGGGTTGCTCGGAGGTGCCGATGTCGAGTAGGTCGGTGATGGCTGTCGGATCCGGGGCGTTCGGCGTGGCGGCGGCCAGACCCGGGGGGCAGTCGGCGTCCGCGGCTGGCGCTCCGGGGGCGATGGGGCCGCGTAGGAGGCGGGTGCCGACGGGGAGGTTGCCGGCGGCGGCGGTGTCGCGCAGGTACTCCCACAGGGCGCGTTGGAGTTCGACGGCGGCGCGGGTGGGTTCGACGTCGCGGCGGCGTGCCAGGCCGATGGTGCGTTGCAGGCCGGGGGGCACGAACGGGGTGACGCGCATGCCGAGGCGACGGGCGACCATGCTCGGGATGACCGCGGAGCCGAGGCCGGCGGCGACGAAGCCGAGGACGGCGTCCATCTCGCCGCCTTCGATGGCGAACGTCGGGTCGAAGCCGGCTTCGCGGCAGGCGGCGACGGTGGCGTCGCGCAGCTCGTAGCCGCGGCGGAACATCACCAGCGGGTGGCTGCGCAGGTCACCGACTTCCAGGTGGCGGCCGGTGACCAGCGGCGGTTCGTCCCGGGACGAGACGAGCACCAGGCTTTCCCGCAGCAGCGCAGAGGTGGCCAGTGCCGGGTCGGAACTCTGCAACGGCAGGATGATCAGGGCCAGGTCGAGGCCGCCGGCGGCGAGGTCGCGGACGAGGTCGCGGGAGCCGCCCTCCTCGACGAGCAGCCGGATGCCGGGGTAGCGCTGGTGAAACAGCCGCAGCACGTCGGGCAGGAAGCCGGTGAGCATGCTGGGCGTGGCGCCCAGGCGGACGGTGCCGTGGCGCAGGTCGAGCAGCTCGGTGACGCGCTGGCGTGCCGTCTCCGTGTCCGCGAGGATACGGCGAGCGAGAGGCAGCAGGGTCTCGCCGGCGGCGGTGAGGCTGATGTTGCCGCGGGCGCGGTTGAACAGTGGTGCTCCCAACTCCTGTTCGAGCGCCCGAACCTGTTGGGACAATGAGGGTTGCGCCACATGCATCCGCTGCGCGGCCCGGGTGAAATGCCGGGTCTCCGCGACAGCGACGAAATAGGCGAGCTGGTGGAGCTGCACCTGGCCTAGCGTAGACCTCCATAGCGTTGGGCTATGGACTCGAGCTTTATCATGTCTTGGACCTCTGGACGGCGCGGCTCTAGGGTGCGGGCGTGGCTGTATCAACCCCGACGCGATCGGCTCCCGCCAAGCGGCCTCCGCGGCCCGTGCGGTCCTCCTTCGCCCCGTTGAACTTCTGGCGTTCAACGATCGGCAAGAAGGCCGTGATGGCCGTCACCGGTCTGCTCATGTTGCTGTTCCTGATCGTTCACATGCTCGGGAACCTGAAGATCTTCTACGGCCGTACCGAGTTTGATCACTATGCCGGCTGGCTGCGCACGATCGGGGAACCGGTCCTGCACGGAGCCTGGTATTTGTGGATCCAGCGGTTCGTTCTGGTGCTCGCGGTGGTACTCCACGCGACCTCGGCGTACCAGCTCAGCCGGCGCGATCAGAAGGCCCGGCCGACGAAGTACTCGCACCACCAGCGGCCCAAGGCCAACTACGCAACGCATGTGATGCGTTACGGCGGCATCACCCTCGGGCTTTTCATCATTTATCACATCCTTGACTTCACCACCCTCACGCTGAACCGGCACGGGGTCGAGGGCGCCGCCTACGACAATGTGGTGTCGAGTTTCAGTGTGTGGTGGGTCACGGCGATCTACATCCTCGCCATGATCTCCCTGGGACTGCACATCCAGCACGGTTTCTGGAGCGCCGCCCAGACAATCGGGGCGAACCGGCCAAGCCGTGACCGCCTCTTCCGCAACGTAGCGACCGGACTCGCCGTCTTTCTCACTGCGGGATTCCTGGTCGTTCCGATCGCGGTCCTCGCCGGGCTTGTGGACTGAGAACGAAGAAGGCTGACATGACGTTCTACACGCTCGGCGACGACATCGCCGACACCACCGCGCCCGACGTCCCGATCGAGCAGCGCTGGGACCGGCGCCGCTTCGATGCCAAGCTCGTCAACCCGGCGAACCGCCGCCGGCACTCCGTCATCGTCGTCGGCACGGGACTCGCCGGCGGGGCGGCCGGGGCGACGCTGGCCGAGCAGGGCTACCGCGTCATCCAGTTCTGCTACCAGGACTCGCCGCGGCGCGCGCACTCCATCGCCGCGCAGGGCGGCATCAATGCCGCGAAGAACTACCGCAACGACGGTGACTCGGTCTACCGGCTGTTCTACGACACGGTGAAGGGCGGCGACTTCCGTGCCCGGGAGTCGAACGTCTACCGGCTGGCGCAGACCTCGACGCAGATCATCGACCAGTGCGTCGCGCAGGGCGTGCCGTTCGCCCGCGAGTACGGCGGCCTGCTCGACACCCGCTCGTTCGGCGGCGTGCAGGTCGCCCGGACGTTCTACGCCCGTGGTCAGACGGGTCAGCAGCTGCTGATCGGCGCCTACCAGGCGCTGTCGCGCCAGATCGACGCCGGCAACATCGAGATGCACGAGCGCACCGAGATGCTCGACCTGATCGTGATCGACGGCCGCGCCCGCGGCATCGTCGCCCGCGACCTGGTCACCGGGCAGATCTCGACGTACATCGCCGACGCGGTCGTGCTCGCCACCGGCGGCTACGGCAACGTGTTCTACCTGTCGACGAACGCGAAGAACTCCAACGCGAGCGCGATCTGGCGGGCCCACCGGCGCGGCGCGTACTTCGCCAATCCGTGCTACACGCAGATTCACCCCACGTGTATCCCGCGGTCCGGCGACTACCAGTCGAAGCTCACCCTGATGAGTGAGTCGCTGCGTAACGACGGCCGGATCTGGGTGCCGAAGAACGCCGGCGACACGCGCTCCCCGGACCAGATTCCCGAGGCTGAGCGCGACTACTACCTCGAGCGCATCTACCCGGGCTTCGGCAACCTGGTCCCCCGCGACATCGCCTCGCGTGCCGCGAAGAACCAGTGCGACCTGGGCCGCGGCGTCGGCCCCGGTGGCCTGGGCGTCTACCTCGACTTCGCCGACGCCATCCGGCGTCTCGGCGAGGACCAGGTCCGTGAGAAGTACGGCAACCTGTTCGAGATGTACGACCGGATCACCGGCGAGGACCCGTACAAGGTCCCGATGCGGATCTACCCCGCCGTCCATTACACGATGGGCGGCCTGTGGGTGGACTACGACCTGCAGAGCACCATTCCGGGTTGTTTCGTCGTCGGCGAGGCGAACTTCTCCGACCACGGCGCGAACCGGCTCGGCGCGAGCGCGCTCATGCAGGGCCTCGCCGACGGCTACTTCGTGCTGCCGCCGATGCTCGGCAACTACATCGCCACGAACAAGTTCGAGACGATCGACGAGAGCCACCCGGCGGTCGTCGACACCGTCAACGAGGCGACCGGCCGGCTGACCAAGCTCCTGTCGATCAACGGCGACCGCACCGTGGACTCGTTCCACCGCGAGCTCGGCGAGATCATGTGGGACGAGTGCGGCATGGCCCGCAGCGAGGACGGCCTGCGCAAGGCGCTGGGCCGGCTGCCGGAACTGCGCGCGGAGTTCTGGCGCTCGGTGAAGGTGCCGGGCAGCGGCGACAACGTCAACCAGAGCCTCGAGCGGGCGAACCGGGTCTCGGACTTCCTCGAGCTCGGCGAGCTCATGTGCGTCGACGCGCTGCACCGCGAGGAGTCCTGCGGCGGCCACTTCCGGGTCGAGAGCCAGACCCCGGACGGCGAGGCGCGCCGCGACGACGACCGGTTCGCCTACGCCGGCGCGTGGGAGTTCGGCGGCACCGACCAGGCGCCGGTCCTGCACCGCGAGCCGCTGGAGTTCGACTACGTCCACCTCGCCCAGCGCAACTACGCCTGAGGCGGGAGCAGTACACATGATCAGTCCAGCTCTATCCGACCGCGACAGCGCAAGGAGCGGAACGTGAAGCTCACCCTGCGGATCTGGCGCCAGGCCGGCCCGGCCGAACCCGGCCGCATGGTGGCCTACGAGGTGCCCGACGCCAACCCGGACATGTCCTTCCTCGAACTGCTCGACGTGCTCAACGAGCGGCTCACCCTCGAGGGCGACGACCCGGTGACGTTCGACCACGACTGTCGGGAGGGCATCTGCGGTGCCTGCGGCGTGGTCATCAACGGCCAGGCCCACGGCCCGCGCGAGCGGACCACCACCTGCCAGCTGCACGTCCGCTCGTTCGCCGACGGCGACGTGATCGACGTCGAGCCGTGGCGCTCGGTCGCCTTCGGGGTCGTCAAGGACCTGATGGTCGACCGCTCCGGCCTCGACCGGATCATCCAGGCCGGTGGCTACATCAGCGCGCCGACCGGTAGCGCCCCCGAGGCGCACTCCACCCCGGTGCCGAAGCCGGTCGCGGACACCGCGTTCGACAACGCCACCTGCATCGGCTGCGGGGCCTGTATCGCGGCCTGCCCGAACGGCTCCGCGATGCTGTTCACCTCGGCGAAGGTGACGCACCTCAACCTGCTGCCGCAGGGCGGCCCCGAGCGGGCCGAGCGGGTGCTCAACCTCGTCGAGGCGATGGACGCCGAGGGCTTCGGCGGCTGCACGAACAGCGGCGAGTGCACGGTGGCGTGCCCCAAGGGCATCCCGCTGGACAGCATCGCCACGCTCAACCGCGAGTACCTGCGCGCCTCCCTCGGGCGCAAGTAGTCGCCGGCCGCCCCAGCGAGGCAGTGGCCGCGCTGGGGCGGCCACGCCTGCCCGGCACGGGTCCCGTTCACCGAGCCCCACCGGGCGGGTGCGGACCGCCGGCCGGGGGCCCGCGGCGATGAACCGGCATCCCGCCCCTAACGGGCGCACACTGACGTAGGTGAGCGGGCAGACGCGGGGTGTCCCCGACCAGGTGGCCGTGGTCGGCGGTGGAATGGTCGGTCTGTCCGTCGCCTGGTTCCTGCAGGAGCACGGCGTCTCGGTGACCGTGTTCGACCGGGATGAGCTGACCGCCGGGCCGGCCCCGACGGGCCCCGGCTCCTCCTGGGGCAACGCCGGCTGGCTGACCCCCGGTCTCGCCACCCCGCTGCCCGACCCGGCCGTGCTGCGTTACGGGCTGCGAGTCCTCTGGCGGGCCGACTCGCCGATTTTCCTCCCGCCCGTCGCCGACACGCAGCTCGCGCGGTTCGTCGCTGGTTTCGTCCGGCACAGCACCCACCGGCACTGGCAGCACGCCATGCGCGCCCTCGCCCCTCTCACCCGCGCGTCGCTGGCCGCCTTCGACGCGCTCGCCGCCGGCGGCGTGGCCGCCGCCCCCACGCCCGCCGCGCCGTTCCTCGCCGCCTACCAGCGCCGCGCCGACCTCGACGCCCTGCTCACCGAACTCGACGGGGTGCGGGCGGCCGGCCAGCCCGTCGAGGCCGACGTCCTCGACGCGGACGTCGCCCGGCGGGCGGAACCGTTGCTCGGCGAACGGGTCCGGCACGTCCTGTCCGTGCACGGCCAGCGCTTCTGCGATCCCGGGCGGCTCGTCGCCGCGCTCGCCGACGCCGTGCGGGACCGCGGCGGGATCGTCCACGAGTCCGCCCCGGTCGACGGCCTGCGGCCGGTGGGCGACCGGGTGGAGGTGCTCGGCCGGGCCCCCGCCGGCGAGGACTACGCGGCGGTGGTGCTCGCCACCGGGGCGTGGCTGCCGCGACTGGCCCGGCAGTTCGGAGTCCGCCTGCCCGTGCAGGCCGGCCGCGGGTACAGCTTCCGGGTCGCGACCGGCCGTCCGCCGGGCGGGCCGATCTACTTCCCCGCCTCCCGGGTGGCCTGCACGCCCCTCGCCGGCGGGCTGCGCGTCGCCGGCATGATGGAGTTCCGCTGGCCGGACGCCCCGCCGGACCCGCGCCGGATCCGGGCCGTCGTCGAGGCGACCCGCGGCCTGCTCCACGGCGTCGACCTCGAGCGCCGCGCGGACGAGTGGGTGGGGCCGCGGCCCTGCACGCCAGACGGCCTGCCGTTGATCGGTCGGACCAGCTCGGAGCGGGTGTTCGTCGCCGGCGGGCACGGCATGTGGGGCATCACGCTGGGACCGGTCACCGGGCGGCTGCTCGCCGAGACCGTCGTCACCGGTGCCCAGCTCCCCGAGCTCGCGCCATTCGACCCGTTGCGCTGACCGCCAGGGCGACCGCCCGGACCTCGGCCCCGGCCCGGACACGGCGATGGCCGCCCCCACGCGGGATGGGGACGGCCGCCGCGGTCATCGCCTCAGCTGTGCTTCGCGAGGTGACCGCGGTGCTGGGCATCGGTCACGCTAGTCGCGCTGGTGGTGCTGAGCGGTGCCTGGTGGTGCTGAGCGGTGCCTGGTGGTGCTGAGCGGTGCCTGGTGGTGGGGGGGGGGGGGGGGGGGGGGGGGGGGGGGGGGGGGGGGGGGGCGGCGGGCGGGGGGGGGGGGGGCCCCCCGGCGCGCCCCCCGTCTGCGCCGGG
>NZ_JALKFU020000967.1 GCF_023242965.2 Frankia sp. AgKG'84/4 | reverse complement strand
GAGCAGGGCCGGGCCGCAGTCGGCCGCGCCGCCGACGCCTTCGCAGCGCCGCGGGCGCGGCCAGCAGCATCAGGCCGAGGACCGCGGCCACGATCAGCCCGACCGCCCAGCTCGGGATGCCTGCCGCGGCGTCGGTGCCCGTGCCGTCGGCGTCGGGTGCCGGGGAGTCGGTGGATCCAGGGGCCGGACCGGTGGTGGGCACGGGCAGCGGCCCGGATCCCGGCGCCAGCGTGGGCGTGGGCTCGCTGTCCGTTCCGGGCGCGGGCAGCGTCCCGTCGGGGTCGCCGGCGCCGGCGGGGGCATAGGCCGGAGCGCTGGTCTCCCCGTCCGACCGGCGGGTCGGCTCGAAGCTCACCCAGCCGGCCGAGGGGAAATACACCTCGGGCCAGGCATGCGCCTGTCGGTTGGTGACCAGGTAGCTGCCGTCCGCCTGTCGCTCGCCGGGCACGAAGCCGATCGCGACGCGCGCGGGGATCCCGAGCATCCGGACCAGGACCGTCATCGCCGAGGCGAACTGCTCGCAGTACCCGACGTGCTTGTCGAACAGGAACTCGGCGAGCGCGCCCTCCCGTGTCGTCGGAGCACCGTCCAGGTCGTAGGTGAACCGCGGCCCGCGCAGGTACTCCTGGATGGCGTACACCCGCTCGTACGGCGTGCGGGCGTTGCGGGTGAGGGTGTCCAGGAGCTGGCGCAGCCGGGGGTCGAGGTTCGAGGGCAACGCGGTGTCGATGGCGAGGTCGGCCGGGACCTGGCCGGAGGAGGCCTGGAGCTCGGCCTGGGTGGGGTTCGGCGCGACCGCGTCGACCTCGTAGTTCGCGCCCGCGGTGGAGGTGCGGGTGGAGAAGATCGTGCCGGTCGGGGCGGCGAGCCGCCAGTCGCCGACCAGCCCCTTGATCTTGGTGGGGGTGCCGGGGACCGGGAGATAGAGCTCGTTGAAGCGATCGGTCACGGTGATGGCGGCGGTCGTCTCGACCGTGCTGCCCACGATGCCCGGCTTCGGCAGCCCGCGGCTGACGCGGTTGTCCCGGGTGGCGTTGAGCGCCCGCAGGGTGAACAGCTGGCCGTCGAAGTTCTCCAGCGCCGTCAGGCGCAGATAGCGGGGCGTGTTCGTGCGCACGCTGAGCAACGGGACTTCGGTGTCGGCGTGTAGCTGCTGGCTGACCGAGACGATCGGCTGCACGACGCTGGCCGAGCTGGGTCCGTCCCCGGCGCCGTAGCCGCCCTTGCGGGACACCAGGCCCGTGCCGTCCAGCGAGGGCAGTCCCGCCGGCACGGTGACCGCGACCAGGAGCGCGGCGAGCGCCACCGCGAGCGCGGAGACGGTGATCCGTCCGCCCAGCGGTCCGTTCTCCAGCTGCCAGGGCATGGCGGGCACCGACCGGCCCCACCGGCCGAAGGCGATCCGGCCGTCGAGCACCATCAGCGCCACGAAGCCGACCGCCCCCAGCACGAACGGCACGAGCCCGACCCCGCCCGGCAGGATCGCGGCGGACACCGCGTACAGGGCCAGCAGCGGCAGACCTCCGAGAGTCGGGCGCTGCAGCGTGACCACGATCAGATCGACGGCCACGACGGTCAGATAGACCCCGGTGACGGTGAGGATCACCAGGCCGGGTCGATGCGGCACCGGCGTGGCCAGGCGGGAGATGTCCGAGCCGCCGTCCGCGATGAGCGCCCGCAGCGTGCGCACGGTCTCGGGGGTCGGCAGCACCCCTAGCACCGCCGTGGCCCGCGCGCACAGCACGGTGACGCAGCCGATGAAGCCGACGAGGCTGAGGAGGAGCCCGAGTCCGAGGGGCAGCCTGAGCTGGCGTCCGACGGCGGCCGTCGCGACGGCCACGATGGTCGCGATCAGCACCGGTCCGAACCACCACATGGTCCCGTCGAACAGTCGGGTCAGCGCGCTGGTGGACAGCAGGCACGCCACCGCGGCGACCGCGGTCGGCACCGGGCGGACCCTCATCGGACCGCCCGACCGGGCTCGGTGGCGGGACGGGAGGCCGCC
>NZ_JALKFU020000966.1 GCF_023242965.2 Frankia sp. AgKG'84/4 | reverse complement strand
GCGCCGGGTGCCGGCGCCGCCGGTGGCACCGCCTACGGCCTCGCCGCCGCCTGGGGCGCGCAGCTGGTGTCCGGCGTTCAGACGATCATCGAGGTCGCGGGCCTGCCGCTGGCGCTCGACCGGGCGGACTGGCTGATCACCGGCGAGGGCCGCTTCGACCGGACCTCGCTCGACGGGAAGGTCGTCGGCGGAATGCTGGGCCTGGCCCGCCGCGGCGGCGTGCCCGTGCTCATCGTCGCCGGCCAGCTCGACGCTCCGCGGCCCGCGGGCGTTCTCGCCGACGTCGCGCTGGCAACGCTCGCCGGCGGAGCCGACGCCGCGATGGCCGACCCACGGCGCTGGCTGCGCCTGGCCGGCGCGGAACTCGCCACGTACGCCACCGACGGCTGACCGGTCGAGCTGCCCGCGGGCTAGATGGTGCGGTTCATCCCGGTCAGGATCCAGCCGATCTTCTTCCAGGTGCCGGGGCCGCAGACACCGTCGTCCGGGATGCGGCCGAACCACGACGACGCGTAACGCTGCAGTGACGCCACTCTGGCGGTGGTGCGCTGGCCGAACGCTCCGTCCGGCGTGATCCGGTTGGGGTCGCCGGTGGGCGACTCGTGCCCGAAGATGATGTTCAGCGCGTTCTGCAGCTCCACCACGTCCGCGCCGCGCGCGCCCTCCCGCAGGGTCGGGCGGCCGGCGTAGCGGTCCCGCGGGTCGAGTGTGAGCGCATTGTTGCCCAGCGAAAGCGAGAGAATGTCGGAGCGCCGGTTCGCCCGAATGTCACCGGGGCAGCTGTGGCCACCCCACGCGGCGCCGCCCATTCGGTGGGTACCGAGGCCGTATCCGTTCGGTGAATCGGCGATCTCCGCTTTCCAGCCGAACTCGTTCATGCCCCAGCGGAACAGCTCGGCCAGCCGGGCGACCTGGACGTCGGTGTAGTCCTCGGTCTCGAAGCCCTCGCATTCACACGAGATCCAGTAGGGATTTCCGGCTGCCTCGGCCCAGGCCCGCCGGTTGAAGGGAACGTACTGCTCGAAGTTCCCCGTCCTGGACAGCCACAGATGTGAACTGACCTGGCTGCTGGAGTTGTCGAACCAGGAGAACAGTGATCCGGTGCCGACCTGGACGTGGGCGATGAGGCCGCGGGTGGGCTGCACCATGGTGCCGGAGGTGTTGCGCACCGGCCGCAGGCGGGCCGGCGGGTAGAGAGTCGCCGCCATCGTCAGTGGCCCTCCGCTGCGCACGTGCCGTCACGCCGGGTTGTCATCTGGAAAATCACGATGCCGGTTTGCTTCCTCTTAGCCGGTTGTGGTCGTATTCGCAATGTCGCACGGGTCGAAGGCGGGCCGCGGGCAGATGTCGTCCTGGTGATGAGTGTCGTGTTGGCGGAAACTGGGTTGCTTTACGACGTCGTCGCCGGGTTGGCCACGATACCGGGCTGGTTGATGTCGGCGTGTATCCGCTTCGGTCCGTAACGGGCATGATGCCCGCACCCGTCGCCCGCGGAACCTGGGAACGCAAGTCGTGCCCACGGGCGGACATCCCCTGACGCGGTGAGCGTTCGATCGGCGACCTTGGGTGCATATCGGCGTAGGTTGGCGTGTGGAGTTTTGGATGAGAACCTGATGTGGTCGCCTTCCGTGTCCGGATCGATCCGCGGATGGATCGCTTTGAACATCCCTCTGACGGCGGCCCGCGCGGCGGCCTACACAGCCGCGCTGTGCCCGGAGCCTGCGAGGTGCCCGGAATTCGGGTGGACTCGGCGGCCGCCGACGGCGACCTCCCGGCCGTCGCCCTTGTCCGCGGCACGCCTCCGGCCGCCGCGTTCGAGCTGCGGTGCGCGGTGTTCGTCGGGGAGCAGGGCGTCCCGGCCGAGCAGGAGCTCGACGGCCGCGACGAAGCCGCCGACCATGCCGTGGTCCTGGGGTCGGGCGGCGACGCCGCGGCGCCCGGGCGGGGGGGGGGCTCGGGCCCCGCGCCGGCCCCCCGGCCCGTTGGTTATATAAAAAATAAGGTTCCCG
>NZ_JALKFU020000965.1 GCF_023242965.2 Frankia sp. AgKG'84/4 | reverse complement strand
CACGTCCGGGACCAGGTCCAACGCCTACCGGATCCTCGCCCGCCGGCTCTGACCCCGGGAACGCGCAGGGACCCCGGCCCGGGGCGACGATCACCTACGAGTCTGGCCCACCGCGCCCGCCCGCTCGCGCCCACCCCCCGCGAGGGCCCGGCGGACACACCGGCGCCACCACCCCGACGGGCCCTCTAGATCGACACGACACCGCGTCACTGCGGGATCACCACCGAGTCAGCAGAGAGTGACAAATGCCACCAGATATGCGCAGCGCCACGGCCCGAAAGCCGATGACCATGCAAACAGGCTCGCGTTCTGCCGCAGAAGACGGTTGACTGTCCATTGTCACCGGAGACGCTGGGCAGATCGGCCCGCAAAGGGCCCTCGGTGGGCAGGAGGTCGGCGCGTGGCAGAGGCGCTGGTTCTCAATGCCACGTACGAGCCTCTGTGCGTGGTGTCGCAAAGACGGGCGCTTGTCCTGGTCCTGACCGAGAAGGCCGTGATGGTCGAGTCGGCCGGTCAGGTTCTTCGCTCCGCGGCGGCCGCGATCGATGTTCCGATCGTGGTGCGGTTAGCGCGTTTCGTCCGGGTGCCCTACCGCTCCCAGGTGCCGCTGACCCGCAAGGGCGTGCTGGCCCGCGACCACCACCGGTGTGTCTACTGCAATGCGCCGGCAACGTCCTTGGACCACGTCATTCCCCGTTCTCGCGGCGGGGCGCACGTCTGGGAGAACGTGGTGGCGGCCTGCGGCCGCTGCAACCACGTCAAAGCCGACCGGGCCGTGGCTGATCTTGGCTGGCGGCTCCGCACGGCGCCCCGCGCGCCGAGCGGAGCCGCTTGGCGCATTCTGGGCTCCCGCCGGATGGATCCGCGCTGGTCGGCCTACCTGAGCACCGAGGTCGCCGAGGCCGCCACCGCCTGAGGGCCCTCAAGGGCACTGTCCCGGCGCCGCTTCGGCGCGTCGCGGGGTAGCTGGCGGCGCACCGGGCAGGTAGCCGGCGTGCGCATACTCGTGACCGGGGCGACCGGCTACCTCGGCGGCCGGCTCGCCCCCCGCCTGCTCGACCGCGGCCACCACGTCCGGGCGATGACCCGCGACCCGGCCCGCCTGCGGGACATCCCCTGGGCGGCCCGGGCCGACGTCGTCCAGGCCGACGCCCGCGACCCGGCCACGCTGCCGGCCGCGCTGCGCGGCATCGACGTCGCCTACTACCTCATCCATTCGATCGACAGCGGCGGGGACTTCTCCACGGTCGACCGCCAGGCGGCCGCCGCCTTCGCCGCCGCCTGCCGCGACGCCGGCGTGCGCCGCATCATCTACCTGGGCGGGCTCAGCCCCGCGGGAGACGGCGAACTCTCCGCGCACCTCAGCTCCCGCCAGGAGGTCGCGCGCATCCTGCTGGACTCGGGCGTTCCCACCCTGGTGCTGCGGGCCGCCGTCATCATCGGCAGCGGCAGCGCGTCGTTCGAGATGCTGCGCTACCTGACCGAGCGGCTGCCGATGATGCTGACCCCGCGCTGGGTGCGCACCAGGATCCAGCCGATCGCCGTCCGCGATGTGCTGCACTACCTGCTCGGCGGGCTGACGGTACCGGCCGACGTCCACGGCTCGTTCGACGTGGGTGGGCCGGACGTGCTGACCTACGCGGAGATGATGCAACGCTTCGCCACCGTCGAGGGCCTGCGCCCACGGGTGATCATACCGGTGCCGATGTTGTCGCCGGGGCTGTCGTCGCTGTGGGTGGGGCTGATCACCCCGGTGCCCAAGAGGATCGCGCGGCCACTGGTGCGATCGCTGCGCACCGAGGTGGTGGTGACCGACGGCGGGGCCGTCCGCCGCCTGATCCCCGACCCCCCGGGCGGCCTGCTTCCGTTCGACACCTCCGCCGCCATGGCCCTCGCCCACGTCCGGGAACGCGGCGTGGAGACCCGCTGGTCCACGGCGGTCTGGCCGACCCGCGCCCCCAGGAGGGCTGGCAGCGCCGCGGCGCGGGCCGCGCGGAGCGCCCCCTTCGACG
>NZ_JALKFU020000964.1 GCF_023242965.2 Frankia sp. AgKG'84/4 | reverse complement strand
GGGGTCCGGCCGCGGTCGCCTGACCACGCTCGGCCCGAGCCCGGACCGCTGGCGCGAGCGCCCGCGCCGCCGCCTGGTCGCCGTGCAGGGCGGCGGTGGCCGTCAGGGTTCGGGCCAGCCGGTGTAGCCCTCGGCGAGGTAGCGGGCGCCGGCCTGCGAATCCACGACGCTGCGCAGCTCGGCGAGCTGGCGTTGCTCGTCGAACTCGGTCGCGCCGGGTGTCCGGTGCAGCATGGTGGTCAGCCAGTAGGAGAAGTGCTGCGCCTTCCACACCCGGGCGAGCGCCCGGTCGGTGTAACGGGCCAGGGCGGACAGGTCGTCGCCGGCGAGGGCGGCCTCGATCGTCTCGGCGAGGATCCGGGCGTCGGCGAGGGCGAGGTTCAGGCCTTTCGCGCCGGTCGGCGGCACGGTGTGCGCGGCGTCGCCGGCGAGCAGCAGCCGCCCGTGGCGCATCGGTGCCTGCACGAAACTGCGAAACGGCAGCACGGTGCGTTCGAGGACCGGCCCCTCCCGCAGCCGGAAGCCGTCCTCGCCCGCGAGCCGGCACTGCAGCTCCGACCAGACGCGGTCGTCGGACCAGTCCCGCGGGTCCTCGCCGGGGTCGCACTGGAAGTACATCCGCTGGATCGACGCGGTGCGCTGGCTGAGCAGCGCGAAGCCCCGTTCGGAGCGGGTGTAGACGAGTTCGGGCGCGCTCGGCGGCGCCTCGACGAGGACACCGAACCAGGCGAACGGGTACTCGCGGAAGTACCGGGTCGCGCCGTCGACCAGGTCGCGGCAGACGCTACGGGAACCGTCGGCGCCGACGACAAGATCCGCGGTGATCTCGTGGCGGCGGCCCTCGCCGTCGGTGTAACGGACCCGCGGAGCGTCACGCACGTCGTGGACTTCGGTGGCGCTGATCCCGTAACGCAGGTCGGCGCCGTCGCGGCGGCGGATGCGGTGCAGGTCGGCGAACACGTCGGTCTGCGGGTACAGCCAGCAGGAGGCGCCGGTGAGCCCCTCGAAGTCGATGCGGTGGCTGAGCCCGGCGAACCGCAGGGAGATCCCTGCGTGCCGGTGCCCCGCGGTGAGGACCCGGTCGACGCCGGCGTCGGCCAGCAGACGGACGCTGTCCCGTTCCAGGATGCCGGCGCGGTGCGTGGTCTCGATGGTGCGCGCCGTGCGGTTGTCGAGGACGACGCTGTCGAGGCCGGCGAGGTGGAGCAGGTGGGAGACCATTAGCCCCGCCGGGCCGCCGCCGACGATCACAACGCGGGTGCGCGTGCTGGTAGCGATCGTGGTCATCGGGGCTCCGGGCCGCGCAGCGCCTGCTCGGCGATCCGGAAGGCCGTGTTCGCGGCCGGGACTCCGCAGTAGATCGCGCTCTGCAGGACGACCTCCCTGAGTTCGGCAACGGTCAGCCCGTTGCGCAGCGCGGCGCGGACGTGCATCGCGAGCTCCTCGTGATGGCCACCGGCGATGAGCGCGGTAATCGTGATCATCGAACGGCTGCGGCGGTCGAGGCCGGGCCGGGTCCAGATCGTCCCCCAGGCGTACCGGGTGATGAGCCGCTGGAACTCGAGGGTGAACTCGGTGGCTGCCGCGCTCGCGCGGTCGACATGGGCATCCCCGAGAACCTCTCGCCGCACGACCATCCCCGCGTCGTAGGGGTCAGTGGCGGCGGCCAGGTGCTCGCGCAGCAGGTCCGCGACCTGGCGCGGCTGTTCGGCGGGAGCCAGGTGCGCGACGCCGTCGAGGACGGCCAGCCGTCCCTCGCGCACGCCGTCGGCGAGACGCGCGAGTGCGGCCGGTGGTGTCACCAGATCCTCGGTGCCGGCGATGGCGAGCACCGGCACACTGATATTGGCGAGCTCGTCGGACACGTCGAACTCGGCGAGTGCCTCGCAGGCCCACGCGTAGCCCTGCGCGTCGACGGTCGCCAGGCCGCGCAGCAGTTCCGCGGCGACCCCCGGCGCCCGGTCGACGAAGCCGGGCGCGAACCAGCGCCGCTCCGCACCCTCGACCAGCACCGCGGTGC
>NZ_JALKFU020000963.1 GCF_023242965.2 Frankia sp. AgKG'84/4 | reverse complement strand
GTTGGAGGAAGGGCGGGGCGGCAGCGGATGAGGCGGCGCGGGCCCGCGGCCGGGCACCCGGCGAGGCGGACGTCGCCGTCAGCACATCGGGCGCGGTCCCCTGCGAGGACACTCGCCGGCCGCTCGGCGCGCCGACCGGGCCACCCTGGCCGCCGTCACCGGTGAGCCGGAAACGGACCAGCACCAGACCCCCGACCAGCACCACCAGCGCAAGCACCGCGCAGACGGCGCGACCCCACCTGATGGGGAGGATGCGGCCGGAGCGGCCCCAGGGTGAACGGTGACGCCCGGCAGTGCCTGGACCCCCCGCGCCATCGTGCGTCATCAGGGACGAGGCTAAGCCGACGGATCACCTCCGAAGGGCCAATTGACTCGTTTACGTCACCAGATCAGCAAATAATTCACTCAGTTTCATCCACGTGACGGGTCGTGCCCGGAGGTGCCCGCCGCCGGTCCCGGCGTCCCCACCAGATCCACCAGGACAGGGTCCAGGTGACCATCGCGAAGCCGAACAGGAGATCCTCGACCGGCGCGTACGCGAGCCGCGGCCCGAGGATGGCCTCCCGGTTGTAGACGACGATGCCGAATCCCGTCAGCACCCCGTTGGCGATCAGCTGGAAGACGATGATGATGGCGTACGAGACCCAGAAGATCCGCCGGGTGAGCAGCCTGGTCCGCAGCACCCACAGGTCGGCGATCACCGCCCCCGCGACCCCGAGCACCGCCAGCTCCGTGTAGCTCACCCGACGCCGCCGCTCGCGGGATTTCCCGCAGCGGTGGGATCGCCAGCGACCGGATTGTCGGGGGCGGGATCGTCGGGGGCGGGATCGTCGGGGGCGGGCTCGTCCCGCGGTGGCTCGTCGCCGGCGGGCCAGCCGCGGACCGACCGGACGGCTTCCAGGGTGAGGATCGCGCAGAGCGGGACGACCAGGAAGAACAGCAGCTCGTCGAGGGGCAGCCGGCCGGGCAGCCGCAATCCGGTGACGCCGCGGGCGTCGAAGGTCCAGTGCCCGGCGGAGATCGCGTACAGGTCCCAGGCGACGAAGACGGCCAGTACCGGCAGCAGCGTCAGGGCCAGCCGTCGGGGCCGGCCGTAGACGCGGGTGGCGAGCAGCAGTTCCAGCGGCGCCGTACCGAGCAGGCAGCCGGCGAGGACGGCCAGATAGCTGAGGTGCCGCATCGATGGGCGGACGGGCCGGCGGGACGGCCGGCGCTCAGCCGACGCGCAGCCGACGCGCGAGGTCGGCGGCGGTCGCGGCCGGATTCGCGGCGACGGTCAGCGCTCGCACGACCACGACGCGGCGGGCACCGGTCGCGAGGATGTCATCGAGGGTGTCCGCCGCGACGCCGCCGGTGACGAACCAGGGTTTCGCGCCGGGTTCGAACGGCGGGGCGTGGCGGGCGGCGAGGCGGGGCAGGCCGAGGCCGACGGGCGGGCGGCCCTGCTTCGTCGGGGTGGCGTGGACCGGGCCCACGCACACGTAGTCGACCTCGGGGTCGGCCAGCGCGGCGAAAAACTCCTCGGGGCTGTGCGTCGACTGGCCGATCAGGACGTCCGGACCGACGAGACGGCGCGCGAACGCCGGCGGCACGTCGTCCTGGCCCACGTGCAGGATGTCCACGCCGGTGAAGGCTGCGAGGTCGGCCCGGTCGTTGGCGCTGACGAGCGTGCCCCGGGCGGCGCCGGCCGCCTGGATCTCGCGCAGGGCACGGACCTCGTCGGCCCATTCCAGGTTCTTCTCCCGCAGCTGGACGAGATCGACGCCGCCGCGCCCGGCCGGGCCGATGACCGCGTCGAGGAACGGCGCGAACTCGGCGTGGCGCGGCGTGCACAGGTAGAGCCGGGCGTCGGCGAGGCGCCGACGCCGGTCGGCCCGCGGGTCAGCCACCGGCGACGGCACGCACGACCTCCAGGACGTCGCCGTCGGCGAGGCGGACGGCGGTGCTCTGCGACGTGGTCAGCGCCGCGCCGTTGTGCTCGACGACCACCGAGGCGGGGCGCAGGCCGAGCGCGGCGAGCAGCTC
>NZ_JALKFU020000962.1 GCF_023242965.2 Frankia sp. AgKG'84/4 | reverse complement strand
GGGTCGCCGAGATGGGTGTCGACGGCTTCCGGTTCGACCTGGCCACGGCGCTCGCCCGCAACCCCGACGCGTTCGACGCCGACACCTACGACAGCGATGACGACTACGAGGCCAACGCCTACGGAGGCGATGAGGACACCTACGACGGTGACCTGGACGATCGCGACCTGGACAGCCCGGGATCTCAGGTGGACGACGAGGGCGACGACCGGGACCCCGGCGACGAACGGGTGGACCCGGTTGCGAGCCTGGACGCGGAGCACGACCGCGCCGACGGGGACGGCCCCGAATCGAGGTCGGTCACCGCTCGCCGCCGCGGGCTGGCACGATGACGGGACACCCACCGCACGGAAGGGAGAGCGCCATGGCGAAGAAGAAGCGCAAGCGCCGCGCACGGGCGAAGCACAAGGCCAACCACGGCAAGCGCCCGAACACCTGAGCAGCTCGGCGGGCCGTGTCGACACGGCCCGCCGCCGGGCGGGTACTACTCGGCGCGGAACTCCGCGCTGTCGACCTCGGCCCGCGCCAGCCGCAGCCGCTCCAGCAGGCTGGAGCGCAGCGAGTCCGGCGCCCGCTCGCCGCCGCATTTGCGCGCGACGAGCATCTTCACCTCACGCTCAAGGCCGAACTCGCGCAGGCATGGCGAGCACTCGTCGAGATGCGACCGGATCAGGCTGTACTGCCCGCCCTCGCACTCTCCGTCGAGGTACAGGAAGACCGCGTCGAGCACCTTGCGGCAGTCGATCTCGTGTTCGCCACCACAGCTCACGACGCACCGCCGTCGGCCTCGGGTGATCCGGCCGGGACGAGCCCGCGGTCCGCCGCGTACTGCTCCAGGGACTTGCGCAGGCCCCGGCGGCCACGGTGGAGCCGGGACATCACGGTCCCGATCGGCGTGCCCATGATCTCCGCGATCTCCTTGTAGGAGAAGCCCTCGACATCGGCGAGGTACACGGCCATCCGGAAGTCCTCCGGCAGCGCCTGCAGCGCGTCCTTGATGTCACTGTCGGGCAGGTGCTCCAACGCCTCCGTCTCGGCGCTCTTCAGGCCGGCGGAGGTGTGCGACTCGGCCTCGGCCAACTGCCAGTCCTCGACCTGCTCGGTCGGGCTCTGCAGCGGCTGGCGCTGGCGGCGACGGTAGGTGTTGATGAACGTGTTCGTCAGGATCCGGTACA
The DNA here is from genome assembly GCF_023242965.2 of Frankia sp. AgKG'84/4. Classification (GTDB taxonomy): domain Bacteria; phylum Actinomycetota; class Actinomycetes; order Frankiales; family Frankiaceae; genus Frankia. The sequence goes on along the minus strand of NZ_JALKFU020000962.1, from coordinate 851 downwards.
GCCAGGCCTTGAGATTGGTGCCCGCCTGGAACTGGTGGAAGGCGGCGAACGCCTTGACGAAGGTCTCCTGGACGAGGTCCTCGGCGTCCGCGGGGTTCCGCGTCATCCGCAGCGCGGCCGCGTACAGCTGGTCGAGGTACGGGAGGGCGTCCCGCTCGAACCTGGCGCCCCGCTCCTCGGTGGTCTCGTCGACCAGGATCATCCCCTCACCGTCTTCCGCCACGACGCCGAGCTCGACGCGCGACGCCGCGGACCCCGCGGAACCAGACCGGTTCCTCGGAGCGGACGATACCTCGGCGGTCGACTGATCGCGTGGCGCCGCAACCACTGGACCGGCCCGGTGTGTGACATCTCGCGCGGCATCCGCCGCGGCCGCCGTGGGCCGGTGCGGCGCGGACGGGTGCGGCCCGGACCGCGACGGCATCGACGAGACCGGCGTGAGCTGGTGGGACGTCCGCGACAGCGACGGGTGCAGGGTGTTCGCTGGAGTCATGTGACCTCCGTGACCTCGACTGGCATATCACGTCAACCGGTTTTACGACCCGGCGATTCCCGGCCTGCCCACACCGCCGCCCAGCTGACCGAGCAGGAAGTCCGCGCCGACCCGGGCCGCCTCGGCGAGCGCCTCGCCGGCGGGCCGGCCGTCGCGCAGCCGGGTGCGCAACGAGTGGTCGCCACCGGCGACGAGATGCACCCGCCGATCCCGGCCGGCGTCCGGCTCGGGGCGGCCGAAGAGGTCACGATCGCCCTGGACGACGAGGACCGGCACTCCCGCGCCGTCGAGCTCGCCCTGGCGGGACGGCTTGGGCTCGCCCGCCGCGGTGGTGCCCGGGGGCCGCAGCGGGAAGCCC
>NZ_JALKFU020000961.1 GCF_023242965.2 Frankia sp. AgKG'84/4 | reverse complement strand
CGGCGACGCGCCCGCCGGCCCGGCGGCGGCCGGCTGGGACGCCGCCGGTGAACCGGTGACCGGGGAACCAGTCGACGGGGACTCCGCTACCAGGGTCCCGATTGCCAGGGACCCGGCGGCCAGAGTCCCGGTTGCCTGGGTCTGGGCGGAAGCCGTCGCGCCCGACGGGGAGGTTGTCGGCGAGGTGCCGACGGTCGGGGTGACCTGCGGGGTCTGCCCTGGGACGACGAGCGGCGCCGGCGTGCTGGGGTCCGGTGTGGACCCGTCGCCCATCGTGGTGGCGAAGAAGGTGCGCACGGCGTCCGGGTCGTACAGGAAGTAGAACGCCGGGTGGGCGACCTGGCCGGTGACGGGCACCGTCGCGAAGCTCACCGAGCCGGCGTCGATGCCGCGCAGCCGGTCGGCGAGGCGGCGCAGGTCAGCGAGGTTCGTGCCGTTGTCGAGGACGGTCGACCGGGTGAGGGCGCTCAGGAACGCGCTGAGCTTCGCCGGACGCAGCAGTACGTCGCTGGAGGCCACCTTGCGGAAGACGGCCGCGAGGAACGCCTGCTGGCGGTGGATACGGGACAGGTCGCCGTCGAGGAATCCGTGGCGCTGCCGGACGAACGCGAGGGCCTGCGCGCCGAGGAGATGGTTCACCCCGACCTGGCCGACGAACCCGGAACTGGGGTCGTTCAGGTTCGTGGAACGCACCCGCCGCCCGTTTTCGAGGGTGAGGGACTCGACATCGGGCGAAGCGGTCAGGCACACGTCGACCCCGCCGATCGCGGTGGTCATCGCCTGGAAGCCACCGAAGTCGACCTCGGCGTAGTGGTCGATCCGGATGCCGGTGAGCTGCTCCAGGGTGGCGACCAGCAGAGCCGGACCGCCGCTGTTGAAGGCGCTGTTCACCCGGTCGTGACGCTCGCGGTGCCGGGTGCCGTCGGCGTCGGTGTACGCCGGGATCGGCAGGTAGAGATCGCGCGGGATCGACACGATGGAGGTCCGGCCGTCGCTGTCCAGATGGGCGATCATCATCGTGTCCGACCGTGCGCCGCCGACCTTCGCCGCGTCCGTACCGGTCCGCACGTCCGAGCCGACGAGCAGCCAGTTCTCCGTGCCCGCGGGCACCGTCGGCGGCCGGGACGCCTCCACCCGGGGCAGGCCGATGTCGGCACGATCGATCTTGCGGTCGTAGACGGTCAGCGTGATCCAGCCGGCCACCGTCGACGCGAGGATCGCGACGCTCAGCACGCCGGCGAGCAGAAGAACGATCCGGTATCGCAGGCCGCGGCGCCCCGGCGGCGCCGGGGTGTCGCCGATCAGCGCCCGTAGCGGATCCGCCGCCTCCACCGCGGACGCCGCGCCTGAGGTCACGGCGCTCGCGGCGGCCACCGTGGCCATGGCTGTCGCGGCGGTCCGCTCGGCGGAGTCCGGGGCGTCGGCGTGCGGGGCATCGGCGTGCGGGGCATCGGCGTGCGGGGCGTCGGCGTGCGGGGCGTCGGGCAACGCGTCCCCGGACATCGTCGCGGGCTCGTCGATCGGTTCGCGGCCGTCCGGGCGACCCCCGGCGCGCCCCGGCCTCACCCGTCAGCCCGGCAATACGCGTCGTTCGCGCGGACCCCGAACAGCACGGATGGAAGAGGTGGCGCGACGCTGTTCACCTGTCACCCCTTCCCCACACGGATACGACCTAATAGCCGGATAGGCCCACTACCATAAGCAGGCTCTCCGAAACCTTGGCGATGTGGACCTCGTCTGTGATGACGACCGCTTTTACCAGGTGAAATAGGCACCAGCCGCAGCCTGTCGACCACTCGGGCGACACCCGCTTCGACGCGGCGCGACCTCGGCATCTCATCCTGACAGACCAGGACATTTAGTCGAAAATATGCCGATGTCGTCGTCGGACGGTGAAACGCGCCTTCCACCGCGTCCGGATCATCGTTCGTCCGGTGAGCGCGGCGCGGCGGGCAGAGCGCCGCCGACGGCAGAACGCCGTCCCGGCCATCGGCCCGACCGCCCGGCGAGGCGGCGGCAGCCGCGCGGCGGGGTCAGGCC
>NZ_JALKFU020000960.1 GCF_023242965.2 Frankia sp. AgKG'84/4 | reverse complement strand
GGCGCGTCCGGCGCCCCCGCGCCGGGTGCGTCGGCCCGGCCTCCCGCCGGCACACCGCCCCCGCCGGTGACCACCCGCTCGCCATCGGGCGCGCCGTCGACCCAGACGCCCGCCCCGACGGCCGATCCACCGACGCCGAAGCCCACGGAGAAGCCCACGGAGAAGCCGACCACGAAGCCGACCACGAAGCCGACCGTCAAGCCGACCCGGACGGCCCGTCCGACCAGGCGTCCCACGCCGAAGCCGACGGCGACCTGTGCGGACACCGAGGACGGGGCCTCGTGCGGCGGCGGCCGGCTGGTGCCGGCGCCGACCAGCGACGCCAGCCCGACCGGCGTCTGACCGGGCGGGGGCTACGTCCGGAACGGGTGGCCGTTGCCGGGCGCCCCGTCCGCGATCTGTCGCGTGGAGTGATGGTTTCGCCGCTCAGGGTCGCTGGATTCTGCGCCGCGTACCTCGTTGCTGGCCTTCTCCGGGTCCCGCCGGGGTACTGCCACCCCGAGGGTGCCCGGCCTGAGTCCTGACCTGATCTAGCCGCACCCCGGCGTCGGACGGTCCGATGCCGTGAAACGCCGTGGCGGCGTCCATCTCCTGGACGTGCGCCGACCGCGACTCGGTGGGGTGGGTGGGGTATGCGCGTGGGGACAACGACTGATGATCGCCGATCCCCTCGCGTGCGCCGGCGGGGGCGCCCCGTCGATGTCCTCACCGGCCTGGCCACGCACGCCGACCTGGTGCGGGCCGGCGACGCGGTCTCCCGCGAGATCGTCGGGGCTGGGCGGCAGGTCGTGCTCATGGTCGTGGATCTCGTCTCGTTCCGCGAGCTCAACCTAGCGTTCGGCTACGAGGCCGGCGACGACGTGCTCAACTGGTTCGCCCGCAGGCTCCACCGAGTTGAACCGACGCCGCTCCTCGTCGCCCGGCTCGGCGGGGACGAGTTCGCGCTGGTGCTGGCGGGCCCGCCCGCTGCGGAGATCAGCCCGGCGCGGCCCGGGCAGGCGGACCGGGAGCTCGCCGCTCTCGGTCGCGCGGTCGTCGCCCAGCTCGACGGGCGCGTGCGCCTGCGTGGCACGGACATCGAGGTCGAGGCGGTGGCGGGACTCGCCGCCGTACCCACGGGCGGCCAGATCACCGAACTGCTCTCGCGCGCCGCCGCCGCCCTGGCGGAGGCCCGGCGAACGGGCGAGCGGGCCGCGGTGTCGACCACCGAGGTGGACCGCGTGCGGCCCGGCGAGTTCGCCCTGCACGCGCAGCTACGTCGCGCGATCAGCGGCAACGAACTGGAGATGCACTACCAGCCCATGCGGGCGGTCCTGACCGGGCGGACGGTCGCGGTCGAAGCGCTCGTGCGTTGGCGCCACCCCGTCCGCGGGCTGCTGCTGCCGGGCGCCTTCCTCCCGATGGCCGAACGCACCTCGCTGATCGTGGATCTGACGCTGTGGACCTTCGACGCGGCGCTGCGCCAGTGCGCCCGCTGGCGGGCCGATGGCATCGAGGTCACCATGTCCGCGAACCTGTCGCCGCGGATGCTCGTCCTCGACGAGCTACCGCGACTGGTCGCCGAGCGCCTCGAAGCCCACGACGTGCCGCCGGGCGTGCTGACCCTCGAGATCACCGAGAACGCGCTCATCCCGCATCTGGCGCAGGCCTGCGCCATGCTCGGCCAGCTCCGCTCGGCGGGAGTGGGGCTGTCCATGGACGACTTCGGCACGGGCTTCAACACCATGGAGATCCTCAAGGTACTCACCCTGGACGAGATCAAGATCGACAGGAGTTTCGTCGCTGATGCCCGTGCCAGCCTGCCGGACCTCGCGATCGTACGGTCCGTCGTCGACCTCGGGCATCGCCTCGGCCTGCGCGTCGTCGGCGAAGGAGTCGAGGACGAGCACAGCGAGCGCATGCTCACCGAGATCGGCTGCGACCTCCTGCAGGGCAACGCCCTCGCGCCCGCGATGCCCGCACGCGACGTCACCCCGCTGCTGACCCGCCGCGTCCCAGCACCGGCGCCGGCCGCGGCGGACCGCGCCGCCAAGGTCCCGACC
>NZ_JALKFU020000959.1 GCF_023242965.2 Frankia sp. AgKG'84/4 | reverse complement strand
GGCCGCGGCGAAACGGCGTCGGCCGCTGCCCCCGCCGCCGTGCCCGCCGCCCCTGGTGGCCTCGATGCCCGGGTGATCGTGCGGCGCGGTCAGTTCGTGCTGGACGTCGAGGTCCAGGTGGCCCCGGGTGAGACGGTCGCAGTCCTCGGCCGCAGCGGCGCGGGCAAGAGCACGCTGCTGCGCGCGCTGGCCGGCCTGCTGCCGATCGACGCGGGCCGCGTCACCCTCGCCGACCAGGTGCTCGATGATCCGGCCGCCCGCCGGTTCGTGCCGAGCGAACGCCGGCCGGTGGGCGTGGTCTTCCAGGACTACCTGCTGTTCCCGCACCTGCGTGCCCGCGACAACGTCGCCTTCGGCCTGCGGGCCCGCCTGCGCCAGGGTCGCCGGCAGGCCCACCAGCAGGCCGACGACTGGCTGGAACGGTTCGGGATCGGCGAGTTGGCGGACCGCCGGCCCGCCGCCCTGTCCGGCGGCCAGGCGCAGCGGGTCGCCCTCGCCCGCGCGCTGGCGACCCAGCCGGGCCTGCTGCTCCTCGACGAGCCACTGTCCGCGCTCGACACCGTCACCCGGCAGGAGGTCCGCACCTTCCTGCTCAGCGTCCTGCCGGCCCTGTCCGCGCCCGTTCTGATCGTCACGCACGACCCGATGGACGCCGAGGTGCTCGCCGACCGCACCATCGCGCTCGAGGCCGGCCGCCGCGCGGATCTCGCCCAGACCGGCTGACCCGCCGCCCTGACCCCACTGGCCGGAGATCCGCGCCCAGCCCGCTCAGGCGGGTTGCGGGTGGCCGGGTCGGGCGCCGGCGTAGCGGATCTCGGCGTCCGGGCCGGGGAAGACGAAGCTGACATGGCCGTTGTCGGCCCAGCGCACGGCGAACGGCGGGTCACCGGCCTCGGAGCGCACATCGAAGATCTCGCCGAGCCGGTCCGGGGTGCGCGGGACGTGGCTGTGGACGATCAACGTGTCGCCGGGACGAGCCCGGAGCACGCCGGTGCGGCGCGGGAACACCGCGGAATGGGACAGCGCGGCGGCGGTACCGGCGACGGCGACGGCCCGTCTGGCCGCCCCGACGGCGGGTGAGCCGGCGGTCGAAGCGCCGGCGGCCGGGGCGCCGACGACGACCGGCGCGGCGGCCTCGTGCTGTGGCGCGAAGGTCTCGTCCCGCAGCGGACGGGTCAGCTCCGCCAGCTCGTGCTGGCTGCGGATCAACAGGTCGTCGACGGTGACGATGCCGACGATGCGGCGGCCATCGAGCACCGGCAACCGCCGCAGAGCGTGATCCCGGAAGATCTCGTACGCCCGCTCGATGCCCATGCCCGCGGGGACGGTGACGACCTCCGTGGTCATCAACGCGTCGATGCGGCCATCGGAACCGATTCCCCGGGCGAGCCCCCGCACAACGATGTCACGGTCAGTGACGATGCCGACGAGATGTTCGTTGTCGACCACCAGTAGGGCGCCGACCCCCGTCCGGGCCATCTCCCTGGCGGCGTTCGCGATGGTGGTGGACCGCTCGACAGTCGTCGGCGGCCGGCTGATCATCGAGCCGACGTAGGCCATCTTTCTCCCCCTCCGATCGGCCCGTTCCCTTGTGTCGCGAGCGCGCGCTACCCAGAGCGCCCGAACGGGCCCCACGTGTCCCTCCACCGTCCTTCCCCACTCACAGTGCGAATGCACATCGTCGCGATAGGTGGTTTCTGGAGGGCCCGGCCGAGCGGCACACCGCCGTGGTCACTCCGATGGGACCGCTGGTCGCGGCGCGAGCTGTTCGAGGAACCAGTCCCGGGCGGCCGTCGCGACCTGGGTGAGCGCGCCGGGCTCGACGAACAGCTGCGTCGCCCCGGGCACAATCTCCAGCCGGCTGGTACAGCCCGTCAGCCGCTGCCGGGCCCACCGGTTGAGCTCCACCCCCTGGTCATCCCGCTCACCGACGAGGAGCAGGGTGGGCGCGTGTACCGCCGGCAGCACCTTCCAGGCCAGGTCCGGGCGCCCGCCCCGGGAGACCACCGTGGCGATGCCCGCGCCGGCCTGGGCCGCGGCCGCCAGCGCCGCCGC
>NZ_JALKFU020000958.1 GCF_023242965.2 Frankia sp. AgKG'84/4 | reverse complement strand
AGACAGGGGCGCTGCCGGGCCCGCCCGCCGGCCCGGGGGGCGGCGAACGGCCGGCGCTCATCCTGTACACGTCGGGGACGACCGGGGCGCCCAAGGGCGTGCTGCTCTCGGCGGGCGCGATCGCCGCGGACCTCGACGCCCTCGCCGATGCCTGGGCGTGGACCGCGCAGGACACCCTGGTGCACGGCCTGCCGGTGTTCCACGTCCACGGCCTCGTGCTCGGGGTGCTCGGCGCGCTGCGGGTCGGCAGCCGGCTGACGCACACGGTCCGCCCGACGCCCGCGGCGTACGCGGGGGCCGGCGGGAGCCTGTACTTCGGCGTGCCGACGGTGTGGTCGAGGGTGTGCGAGGACCCGACGAGCGCGCGGGCGCTGGCAGGGGCGCGACTGCTGGTGTCCGGCAGCGCGCCGCTGCCGGTACCGGTCGGCGAGCGGCTGCGGGCGCTGACCGGGATGATGCCCGTCGAGCGCTACGGCATGACCGAAACGCTGATCACGACGAGCAGCCGGGCGGACGGCGAGCGTCAGGCCGGCTGGGTGGGAACGGCGCTGCCCGGTGTCGAGACGCGCCTGGTCGACGACGAGTCCGGGGCGCCGCTGCCCCGCGATGGGGAGAGCATCGGCGAGCTCCAGGTCCGTGGCGCGACCCTGTTCGACGGCTACCTGGGCCGGGCCGAGGCCACCGCGGCCTCGTTCACCGCGGACGGCTGGTTCCGCACCGGCGACGCGGCGGTGATCGACGCGGCCGGACGGCACCGGATCGTCGGGCGCCGCTCCACCGATCTGATCAAGTCCGGTGGCTACCGGATCGGCGCCGGCGAGGTGGAGGCGGCGCTGCTCGCGCATCCCGGGGTGCGGGAGGCGGCGGTGGTCGGCCTGCCCGACGCCGACCTCGGGCAGCGCATCACCGCGTTCGTCGTCGCGCCGGAACTCGCGCCGTCGGGGCGCGCCGCGGACGCGGCGGGTACCGAGCTGACCGATTTCGTGGCCCGGGAGCTGTCCGTCCACAAGCGGCCGCGGGAGATCCACTTCGTCGCCGAGCTGCCCCGCAACGCGATCGGCAAGGTCCGCAAGACCGAGCTGACGCCGCCGCGCGGCTAACCCGTGCCGGCCCGTCGGGGGTGTCGGTGGCGGCGGGCGCCGGCGGGCCGGTCAGCCGGCCGCGGCGTGGGGCCAAGACGGTGGGGATGAGCCGGGTGGCGCCTGGTCGGGTTCTGGGGCGGTGGACGCCAGGCGGCGGTAGAAGGCGCTGGTCGTCATCAGTTCGTCGTGGCCGCCCTGGGCGACGACGTGGCCCTGGTCGAGCGCCACGATGTGGTCCGCCGACCGCACGGTGGACATCCGGTGCGCGATCACCAGCACGGCCCGCTCAGCCGCGATGCCCCGCAGCACCCGGGTCAGGGCCCGTTCGCTGATGGTGTCGAGCTGCGAGGTCGGCTCGTCCAGCAGGAGCACGGCCGGCTGCGGCAGCAGCGCCCGCGCCACCGCGACCCGCTGTCGTTCACCGCCGGAAAGCAGCACACCGTGGTCCCCCACGGGCGTTCCGAGCCCCAGCGGCAGCCGGTCGACGAGGCCCCGCAGGCCGGCGGCCTCGACGACCCGCTCGACGTCGTCCGCGCCGGCGTCGGGATCGGCGTAGAGGATGTTGTCCAGCAGCGTCCCGTGCAGGACCGGGGTGTTCTGCTCGACGAGGTTCACCCAGCCGCGGGCCTCGTGCCGGGAGATCGACCGCACGTCACGGCCGCCGAAGAGGAGCAGGCCATCGTCCGGCTCATAGAACCGTTCGATGAGTTCGACGATGGTGGACTTTCCCGCGCCGGACGGCCCCATCAACGCGACCTGGCCCCGCCGCGGCACCTCGAACGTCACCCCGCGCAGCACCGGCGTCGCGGTGTAGGAGAACCACAGGTCGCGGAACTCGATCGCCGGCGGTTGGCCCGCCGCGGCGGGAGCGCCCACGCCCGGCGCGGCGCGGGGCGACAGC
>NZ_JALKFU020000080.1 GCF_023242965.2 Frankia sp. AgKG'84/4 | reverse complement strand
CTGCGGACCTGCGACGGCGTCGCCCAGTTCGGCGGCGCGGCGACGGTACCCGCGCACCGCCGCCGCGGCATCCAGAGCGCGCTGGTCGCCGCCCGGTTCGTCGACGCCACCGCGGCCGGCTGCGACATCGCCGTCGTCACCACCCAGCCAGGCTCGAAATCCCAGCAGAACGTGCAGCGCCAGGGCTTCGACCTGCTCTACACCCGCGCCATCCTCACGAAACAGCTCTGAGGGCCGACCCGACCCCCGACCTCCGACCCCCGACCCGACCCAGCCGACTTCAACAGAGGACCAGAAAATGACTGCCGAGACGATTCTCGCGGCGGACGAACCACGTATCGATCTGTTTGACGGTCCGCGCCAGGAACTGCGCACCCTGTTCGAGGAGGCGGAGGATTCCGCCGCCCAGCTCGACGGCTACATCAAGGAGGGCCGCGTCCTGGTGGCCCGCGTCGGCACGGAGATCGCGGGCCACCTCCAGGTCGTGGACACCGGCCGTCCCGGCGAGGCCGAGCTGAAGAACATGGCGGTGCATCCTCGGTACCAGCGGCTCGGCATCGGCCGGGCACTGATCGACGCGCTGGTGAACCTGCTCGCCGCCGAGCGGGTGACGACGCTGCTGGTCGCCACCGCCACCGCCGGCATCGACAACCTGCGCTTCTACCAGCGCTGCGGATTTCGCCTGCGCTCCATCGAACGCGACGCCTTCACCGCGGCCACCGGCTATCCCCCCGGCATCCTCATCGACGGCATCGAGCTACGCGACCGTGTCTGGCTGGACCGGGAGCTGCCGACGCTGTGAACCTCGCAGGCCGGTCGATGTCGGCCTCAGCCGGAGGGGTCGGCCAGGACGGCAGCCAGCTGAGCATCGCTGAGCGCCGGCACATCGATCGGATGGGCGGCGCCCGCGCGCAGCCCATCCAGCTGGAATGCCAGATGACGCCGCCACGCCTGCGGAGCGACACCAGCCGTTTCCCGGATCACCTGTGACATCGCCCAGATCAGGGCAGCGAAGTCAGACGTTTCGAAGTCGGCCCGCAGCTGACCGCTGTCCCGAACTCTCACCAGGAGTTCCGCGATACGCCCGAGGCTGCGATGGCAGGCCGCGATCACCGTGGGTGAGGCTGGGACGCGCTGAGCGAGCGCGTCGCTGAGGCCGCGATCCTCGGCATGCAGGGCAAACAGCGACTCGGCGAAGTCGACGAACCCGGCCCAGGGATCCGGCGCGGCGAGGGCCGCCTGGATGAGGACAACGGCGATCCGGGCGACGGTTTCTACCGTTTCCTGCCGGCCAGGCCGGGTAACCTCGCCGCCGGTGGCCGCCTGCAGATGCTCGCCGTGCGCGGCGAGCCCACCTACGACACCGCCACCGGCCAGCGGGTCGGCGAACAGCTCCCGGTGGCGTGGGTCGACATCCCCCATCCGGACCCCAGCGACGCCGAAGCCAACCCCGGATCGGTCTACAGCCAGGGCCGCGCCCTCGGCGGCACCCGCTTCCTCGGCCTTGAGGGCGCGACTGGGCGAACGGGAGCTGCACCTTCGTCGCGTCGGAGGCCGGCGACGCCGAGCAGGGCCAGGTGTGGAACTACCGGCCGACCGGACCCGACACCGGCGTCCTGACGCTGCGCTACGAGTCGCCGGACGCGAAGGTCCCGTCTACTCACGACCGCCGGCCGGATCGTGGACCTCGCCAAGGTGATCGCCCCACTGGACCTGCACTACTGGGACCCGGAGGACTTCCCGAAGCCAGGCGCGTTCGGCGCCAGCGAACTGGCCGGCGCACTGTTCACGGCCGACGGCCGCCACCTCCTGGTCAACCTGCAGTACCCCGGGATGACCCTCGTCATCACCGGTCCGTGGGGCGCCACCGGCTGACCCGCCACCGGCTTCTCCCGAGTCGTGCCGGCGCGCACGGGCGGTCCATGGCATGGCCCGAACCTGCGGCAGGTGGGATGATCGGAGCGGGTGCGATCGCTCGAATGTTCGGGCCTGACGTCGAAAGCCCTGCCCGACCCACCCGCCAGGAGGCAACACGACCATGGTCGCACCGATCCAGCGCCGTCAGATCGACATCACCCGCGTTCGCTCGGTCCTCCCCGCGAACGGTGGCTGGTGCGAGATACGGAACGCCCGGATCGAGATCATCGAGTTCGACCAGGGCGTCCTGCGGCAGTGTCTCGTCGCCGACCAGCTCGCCTCGATCGAGTACGACGGCGCGGCAGCCCTGAACGAGTTCTTCATCCCGATCGACCAGATCATCGGCTGGATCGCCCGCAAGACCGACCCCCAGGCTCGGCCGGCGGAAGACTGACGCCTGAATCCAGCGCGCGGACCCGGATCGGAGACCCTGTCATCAACGCCTTTACATGTGACGAGTGTGGGAATCGCAGGTCCGGGCAGCCAACCCTGTCGGTGACCGGACGTCGACTGTGCGAGGAGTGTGGCGGTCGGCTGCTGGGAGCGGCCGGCGCGCTCATAGCCGGTGGCGGAGTCGGCGAGGCGATCGCGACCGCGGGCCGCTTCCGCCGGCTACGCCGACGATCAGACCGCGAGGCCGCGCCCCCACCGGATAAAACGCCCGCGGCGCGGGGAGGGGAGAGCTCATGACCGACCAGCGGACAGTCCTGATCACCGGCGCGACTGACGGCCTCGGTCGCGCGCTCGCCCTCCGTCTCGCGAGTGAGGGCGCCGCGCTGATCCTGCACGGCCGGGACGCCGACAAGCTCGCCCGCACCGCTGAGGAGATCCAGAGCACCCACGGCGCCCCACGGCCCCGGACCGTGCGGGCGGACCTGGCCGAGCTGGCTCAGGTGCGCCGGCTCTCCGCCGCGGTGGCGGCGACGACCGACCGGCTCGACGTGCTCGTCAGCAACGCCGGCATCGGCAGTGGCGCTCCCGACGGGCGCACCCGCCAGACCAGCGCCGACGGTTTCGAGCTGCGTTTCGCCGTCAACTACCTGGCCGGTTTCCTGCTCACCCTCGACCTGCTCCCGCTGCTGCGCCGGTCCGCTCCGGCGCGCGTCGTCAACGTCGCCTCCCTCGGCCAGCACCCGCTGGACTTCGACGACCTGATGATCGAGCACGGTTACAGTGGCAGCCGCGCCTACGGGCAGAGCAAGCTCGCGCAGATCATGTCCGGCTTCGAGCTGGCGGAACAGCTGCCTGCGGGCGAGGTCACCGTCAACAGCCTGCATCCCGGCACGTACATGCCCACCAAGATCGTCCTCGCGGAGATCGGCCGCCACGTCGACAGCCTCGACGATGGCGTCGCCGCCACCCACCGCCTCGCCGTGAGCCCTGACCTCGCCGGCACCACCGGCCGCTTCTTCGACCGGACCCGTGATGCCGCCCCCAGCGCCCAGGCATCCGACAGAGCGGCCCGAGCCGAACTCCGGACCCGCAGTCTCGATCTCATCAGCCGGGCCGGCGTCACCGTCTGACCGCCTCGGCGAGGACCCTGACCGGTCGCCGGGCTCCGGCAACCTCCTGAACACGTACATCGCGTTGCAGGACGACGGGAACCTGGTGATGTACAGGGGCACCCCGGACACGGGTGGCGAGCCCGAGTGGTCCTCCCTGGTCGACCTCAACACCGGAGACGAGCCGCCGGTCGTCACCGATGTCAAGAAGACCTGGCTGGAGGTCGCCGACTACGACCACATGAGCATCGGCGCGTCGAAGGTGCTTCTGTACATGGGTGGCGACCGGTATGTGGCCGCCCAGGGAAACAAGGTCGACCCGCAGACCTCGCCGATCGACATCGCCGAGGTCTACAGCGGCGTGAAGGTGACGAAGAACCTGCTCGGGCCGACCTTCAGCGTCATCGCGGCCACCTCGGTCATTCATGCCGCGACCACGGGCGAGAACGATCTGTCCTCCTGCGATTTCACCCTGTTCACCGCCGACGCGCAGGCCCAGATCAGCAACACCTACATCGGTGCGGGCGCGAAGCTGGCACTCATCGACGCGCAGGTGTCGGTGTTCAACCTGACGCTGGGCCTCGGCGCCGACACGGGCATCGGCATCAGGGACGACTCGGTAACCGTGAAGCTGCTCGGTACCGGCCTGCAGGTGGGCCGGGTAGTGGGAATCGGCGTGTTCGGAACCAGTTTCGGCGTCGACTTCGGCCGCGTCTTCAACTCGATCTTCTAGCGCGCCGCTGGCCCGCCGCCTGGGCCGCACCGTCGGCCTTGGCGGCACGCCGGCCGGCTGTCAGACGATGGCCGGCCGGGAATCCCGCACAGTCCTCAGCCGACCCTGATCTGACCTCAGGACAGGACGGCCTGGCAGGCTAGGATCGACGCGGTGGGCGACGGATTCGGCCGGCAGGCCGAGGCGGAGCCGTCAGGGAGTTGACCGAGCATCTGGTGCGGCGCCGCCGGCCGCAGGGCCGCGGCGGCGTCCGCGGAACGTGCGGAGGGAAACCCCTTGAACGTCAACTGGCTTGTCTGCAAGGTCGGCTGCATCGAATGCGGCATCATCGAGGAGCCCGCGCTCAGGATCATCGGAATGTATGCAGAGGAACAGGAAGCCGTTTCCGCCGCCCGGGCCGAGGCCCAGACAATCGCGCAGCGGTGGGGAATGACCAACTCGGACAAACCGCTCCCGGTGAACGCGACCGAGAAACTGGATTCCCGCCTCGGCGCCGGCTGGATGTGGACACCGGCCGACCACGAACAGGTCTTCGCGGTACGCGTTCCGTCCTGACCCCTTCGCGCGGCGGGCCCGGAATGACACAATGGCCTCCGTCGCACAAAGGATATCGGGGGTCCGAGCGTGCTGAAATCGTCATCAGGGTCGGGGTCGGGCCGGCAGTCGGCTGTTCGGCGGCGGTCCGCCCGGTTCGCGGGTGGGCCGCCGCCGCGGGCTCCGCGCGCCGGCGCGGGCACCGTGCTGGTGGTCTTTCTCGTCGCGTCGCTGATCAGCGGGTGTGGCGGTGGCCGGCACGCGCCTGATCTGGCCGACAAGCCCGGAGTTCAGATTCTCGCCGCCGCAGCCGACGCGCTGCGTGCCACCGGCCGGTTCCGGGTGCTCGCCGAGATCGGGGATGTCGGCGGAACACGGTCACTTGTCGGTGACCTCCACCTGCAGGTGGATGCCACCGAGCTCGACTTCGACTCGGTTGGGCGAGGATACTCCGCACGCGCCCTAAGCCCCGACGAGGTCTACCTGAAGGTGAACGCGGCAACGCTACGGTCCGGCGGCGGAGGTAAGCCGGGCATGGAGATCCTCGCGGACCGCTGGTTCCGGTACTCCGCGGCGCAGAGCCGAGCTAGCGGCATTCCGACCGTCGAGTCCTGGGCCAATCTCGTCGCCCGGGCTGGGGACGGCGGAACGGGCGCGGTCACCCGCACCCGCCTCGACGGCAGGCCAGCCATTCGCGTCGGCGTCGGCGGCCCGGACGCGGTCTACGTCGCGGCGACTGGTCCGCCCTATCCGCTTCGGGTGGAACGGCCGACCGCGCGCGCGACCTATGGGTTCTCGGACTTCGGCCGCGTCGTCCCGATCGAGGCCCCGCCAGACGCGATCGAGATAGACCAGGCGTTTCCGGCGATCGGGTTGGTGCCGTTCGCCGGCACGACGTCGCAGACCACGCCCGGTTCGGCGGGCTGATCGCTGCGGAGCCGGCGCGCCGGGTGAGCCGGGAGCCGGCCCCGGGGCCACGGCCGGGAATCCCGGCCCCCACACTCAGCAGTAGGAACGTGGACTCCGGTCGTCCACGTGTTCTCGCCATTCTCCGGCCGACAGCGGGGCGCCGACGAGGGCGCACCTTCGCCGGAAGACCGACTCGGCGTCGACCTCCCACGAGACGACCTCGCCGTTGGTGAAACCGACAGCGGCGCCCCCAACGCTCGTCATCGTCACCGTCAGCGGGTTGGCGGTCGCGCCCAGGAGCGACGCGGCCAGCTTGGGCGGACCCTCGCCGAGGGCCCACAGCCGGGAGACATGGTCGCTGTCGGCGGTGATGAGCGTGTGTGGGTCCGAGCCGAAGCCCACCGCGACGACCGAGTGGCCCCGGGCCGGATGGAGCGACGTCCGGGCGATGCCGCAGTCCGGCGAGAACGAGGCCAGCCGGAAGGACGAGCCGCCGGTGGTCGTCGCCAGCGTCCTGCCGTCGGAACTCATGGCCAGCGGGCTGGGCGCCGACCGCGCCACGTCCAACTGGGTGGTCAC
This sequence comes from Frankia sp. AgKG'84/4, assembly GCF_023242965.2. Classification (GTDB taxonomy): domain Bacteria; phylum Actinomycetota; class Actinomycetes; order Frankiales; family Frankiaceae; genus Frankia. Next base: position 8,139 of record NZ_JALKFU020000080.1, on the reverse strand, counting down.
GGCCGACCGCCGCCAATCATCATCGCCGCCGAAGACCCAGATCGTCCCGCTGGCGGTCAGGAAGGCACCGCACCGGCTCCGGCCACTGGCCACCACCGACCTGACGCCGTCGACGCGGGGTGGCACTCCGTTGACCCCGTCGGCGGGCGTGAGTCTGTCGAGCAGCCGAGGCTGCCGAGGCGAGCGGACGTCCCAGAAGTAAAGGGTGCGCCCCGCCCCGCCCGCGACCAGAACCTGATCATCTGTCAGCGCCAGGGCGGTGGCACCTGCCTGGGGCACCCTGCCGAGGGGCGAGGGGCGGCCGAGTCGGTCGAGGTGGAACAGCGCGATGTCCCGGGCGCGGGCGACCGCCAGCCGCGAGGTGCCCGCCTCGGTGGCGACAGCGACCCCCTGGGTGGAGATCGACTCCGCGGGCTCCGGGGGGACTCCCGCCGTGATCCGCCAGCTCTGCACGGTGGTTCCGCGCAGGGTGACCAGGATGTTCCCGGGCAGGGCCGCGGTCGCGGTGACCGCGCCCAGCGGCTGCGGAACTGGTCGCGCCGCCACCGGGAGCAGCTGCAGGGTGCCCGTCGAGAGCGCGACGAACAGGGTCCGACCGTCCGGCCGGTAGGCCACCGAAGCGATGCCGGCGGGATCACTCATTAGCACGCTGTAGCCGAACGATCGCACGTCAACCGCGACGACCATGCCCTGGTCGAGACTCAGCGCCACCGTGTGGTCGTCCGGGGCGAAGGCCATGGCCACCGCTGGCGACGTCACGGAGAAGGTTGCCGCCGGTGGCCCGGACACCCGTCCGGCCTGCAGTTTCCAGAAGACGACGGGACGACCCGCCACCGGCGCGACCGCGAGCATCGAGTGGTCGTGGTCGAACGCGACCACCCGGGCCCCGCCGGTCACCGTCGCAGGCAGGAGACCGGCGTCGGTCGGCCGGGTGAGATCGTGGATGTTCCACATCTGGACGGCTCCGTCCGGTCGGGCGAACGCCAGGAGCTGACCGTCCTCGCTGAGCGCGACGGATCCCTTGCCCGCGGCCGGACCGAGGGTGCTGACGGGCGTGACGCGGGCACCGTGGCGTCGCCAGAGGTGGACCGTGGTCCGGCTGCTGCCGGGGCTGGCGGGGCTGGCGGGGCCCGATTCGGTGGTGCTGGCGAGGACGCCGTTCGACGCGACCTGCAGGTCATCGGCGTACTCGCGCAGCGGCGTGGGTGCCCCGGCCCGGGGCCGCCGCGGATCGCTGACGTCCCAGACCGAGACCCCCCGCAGGCCGCCGAGCAGGAGGGTGCGGCCGCCGTCGGCGAGCCGGACCGTGGTCACGGTGCCCATCCTCGGGTCGAACGTCGAGATCGGGCGGGGCCGGCGCGGATCGGTCACATCCCAGCACCGCACGATGCCGCGCCGGCTGGCGGCGAACATCAACCGTCCGTCCGGGCTGACGGCCGGCTCGGCCAGATTCGCGACGTCGGCGAAGACCCGGGTCGGCACGCCGGCGGCGTCGAGGCTCAGCAGCATGTCGCGGGCCTGCTCGGTAGGGGCCGTCTGCCAGGCGACCAGACTGAGCTGGGCGGCGAGGTTGCGGTCCGAACCGGCGAGCAGCCGGGCCTCCGCCGCCACGCGCTGTGACAGCGCGATCTTGCTCTGCCTGATGGCGGCGTCGCGCTGCACGGTCGCGAACCCGGCCAAGCCGAGCGCCAGCACAGTAAGGACGACGAGCACCGTGATGATCACCCGGCGGACCCGGACCGCCCGGGCCTGTTCCCGTCGATGGTCCACGATCAGCTGGCGTTTCTCCAGGCCGAGCATCGGACCGGCGATCGCGGCCACCCCGCCGAGGAAGGCCTCGTCGGACAGGTCCAGCGACAACGCGGGTTCGGTGGGCGACCTCGGCCTGAAATCGACATGAGGGTTGTCCCTGTCCCATAGCCCGCGCAGGGTGGGCGGTAGATCTCCGGGCACGTCGCCCGCGACACGCACGACGAAGAAGCGGTCAAGGGATCCGCCGTTGGCGAGCCAGTACGCAGATTCGTGTTCCAACCAGTGGGAATCTCTCGAGGCCGGCGAGGATATCAGCAGGAAATGGCTGCACCGGCCGAGGGCGCCGTTGATGATGCCCTCAAGACTGCCTGCCGCCGCTATGTCGGAGTCATCACGGAACACCGCGAGACGCGCCCGCCGGTGCCTGGGCCAGGCGATCCGCGGTATCTCCTTCTCCAGCGCCCTGGCCACGTCCTTGTCGCGCTTTCGGTTGTACGAGATGAAGACCCGGGGCAGCGAGCTGCTCCGGGTCGACCTCCGCATTCCTCCGAACGACCGGCCCCAGTGCCGCCGCCGGCGGCCGACCCCGCTCGGAACCTCCTGTGCCGCTGCTTGCTCATCGCCATGGATCACGCGCGCACCCCCCGTGCTCCGCCCCCGAGCGGATCCCGTCCCGCTGGTTTTCATTGTGCTCTCCCCCGCCGCGGCCGCGACAAGTACACCCAACTCTCCCCGGTGGATGCGCGCACAAGTAGGATGGCTTTGTGCGATGCCGTCATGCGGGGGCTGGCGGTGGCGACGAGGGGGAATAATGCACGGCTGGGACGAGCCCGCCGCGGCGAGCACCGACTTCTTCGTTTCCTGCGCCGAGTCCGATCGGCTGTGGGCGGAGTGGGTCGCCGCCGAACTAGAGGCGGCGGGCAGGACGGTGTTACTGCAGACCTGGGATGCCGTCGCCGGGGTGAACTTCGTCGTCTGGATGAGTAGATCCATGGCGGCCTCCCGGCGGATCGTCGCCCTGTACTCGCCGGCCTATTTCGAGTCTGGCTGGTGCACGGCGGAGTGCACCGTCGCATTCGGCCGACAGGTGCTGCTGCCTTTCAAGGTCGCGGAGTGCGAGGTGCCGGCGGTGCTCGCCACGACGGGATACACCTCGCTCCACGGCCTGGAGGAGGCGACCACGCGGGAGCGGCTGCTGAGAGGCGCGGGCCTGCGGGCGCGGCCGCGCCGGTTCGACGATCGCTTTCCCGGCGGGGCGGCGCCCGTGCCGCACCCACCCGACGAGCCGCGCCGCGCGGAGACAGCAGCACCCTTCCCGGCGGCATCACCCGCGACGTGGAGCCTTCGCCGGCCACGTTCCACCTGGTTCGTGGGAAGGGACGCGCTGCTCACGGACATGTACGAGCGGTTCCGCTCGGTGCCGGTGGACAGGACCGGCGCCCAGGTCGTGGCAGGGATCGGCGGGGTCGGGAAGACCCAGCTCGCGGTCGAGTACGCCCACCGTTTCGCGGCCCGGTACTCGTTGGTGTCGTGGGTGGACGCGGCCGAACCGACGACGATGGTGGAGTCCTTCGACGCGCTCGCGGACGCGCTGCGCCTGCCGGCGGATCCGGATGTGGATCGGCGCGCCCGGCGGGCGCTGGCCTCGCTGCGCGAGGAGTCCGACTGGTTGGTCATCTTCGACAACGTCGAGAACAGGCAACTGCTCGCGGACTGGTGGCCCACGGTCGGCGGCGGGGACATCCTGGTCACGGGTCGCAGCCGGCTCCTGGAAGAGTTCGGTGAGATGCGGAACATCGGGACGTTCTCCCCCGAGGAGGCGGTGTCGTTGCTGCGGCGCCGTGCCAGCCGGCTGACGGAGTTCGATGCGCTGCGCCTCGCCGAGGCCCTCGGCAGTCTTCCCCTCGCGCTCGGCCAGGCCGCCGCCTACCTCGCCGCGACCGGCATCAGCGCCGACGACTACCTCGAGCTGGTGACGGCCTCGGTCTCGACGGCGTTCGCCGACAACCCCGCCGACTACCCGGCCGGGCTGGTGGGTTCGGTGACCACCGCGATGAACCGGCTGGTCCACGAGGACCCCGCCGTCGCCGAGGTGTTTCGGATCGCGGCTTTCCTCGCCCCCGCGCCGCTGTCCACCCAGGTGCTCGACGCCGTCACCGCGCTGGTGCTGCCCGGGGCCGTTCCCATCGTCACGAGGAGCCGGGTCCTGCGCGGACTCGACACCTTCGCGCTGGCGCAGATCTCCGGCGGGGTGTTCGAGACACACCGGCTGACGCAGGCGGTCCTTCGCGACCAGCTCTCGCCCGAAGACCGCGGGCGGCTGGGCGCACAGGCCGCCGCCGCCCTGGTCGTGGCGGCTCCGGCACAGCCCGACGACCCCGCTTCCTGGCCCGAGTACGCCACGCTGGCGCCGCACGTGTCCGCGATGATCGATCATCCGGCTGGGGGTCGTCTACCCCGCTTTCGCGGTCTGGTCCTCATGACCGTCGAATACCTGACGAACAGCGGCCAGCACGCCGCGGCGCTGGCGCTGGCCAACGCGGTGGTCGACACGTGGACGCCGCTCGACGGCCCGGACGGCCTCGACAGGCTCGGCGCCGCGCATCGGCTCGGCGAGGCGCTGCGCGGCGCCGGCCGCTTCGGCGACGCCGAGAATCTCGACCGCGACACCCATGCGCGGCGCTGCCGGATCCTCGGTTCGGATCACCGGGAGAGCCTGCGTTCCGCCGCCGCGGTAGGCACCGATCTGCGCGGTACCGGAGACCGGACCGGCGCCCGTGACTGGAACAGCACCGTGCTCACCGCCGCGCGCGCCGTGCTGGGCAGCGATGATCCCCTGGCCCTGGACATCGCCGCCAGCCTCGCCCTGGACCTGCACGGCCTCGGTGCGATCGCCGCGGCCCGCGAGCTGGACGAGGAGGTCCTCGCCCGGCGCCGAGCCGTCCTCGGTGACACCCACCAGCGCACGCTGGCATCGGCCCGCGGCCTCGCCCGCGACCTGCGCGCCCTCGGCCTGCACGAGCAGGCCCGCGACCTGGCCCGGCAGACCCTCGACACCCTGACGCGGATACTCGGAGCGGACCATCCCGACACGTTGCTGGCGGCCAGCAGCCTCGCCGTGCTGCACTACGCGCTCGGTGATCTCCAGACCGCCCGTGACCTGCATCAGGACTCCTACAACCGGTCGACGCGCGTACTCGGACCGGATCACCGGCACACCCTGCGCATCGCCAACAGCCTCGCCGTCGACCTGTTCCGGCTCGGCGACCCGCAGGCGGCGCTCGACCTGCATCAGGAGACTTTCGACCGGCTCCGCCGCACCGCTGGCCCCGACCATCCCGACACCCTGCACACGGCCCACAACCTGGCCCGGGACCTGGACGAACTGGGCCAGCAGGACAACGCGGTCGATCTCTTCGAGGACACTCTTCGCCGCCGCATTCTCGTCCTGGGCGACGACCACCGCGAGACCCGCCGGACGAGGGACCGCCTCGCGCGCATCCGCGCCCGCGACACCGCCGCAGAGATCCATCCCCACCCGGAGGCGATGACCTGACCCGGTATCCCAGCGGCCGGACGCCGGCGGGCCGTCCCGGAACCGGCGCATCGCGCCGCGCGTGACCTCAGCGTTCCCGGAGACGGGGTGGGTGCGGTTTGCCGACCTCGGGCTGGGCACTCTGCCTAGAATGCCGGGTATAGACGTTGTGACCTCGGGGAAGCGGGTCGCGCCGCGGCACGGCGTGGTCGACCCGCGCAGGCTCGCGGCTGTGCGGGCGACGGGTCTGCTGGACACGCCGGCCGAGGAGCCGTTCGACAACCTCGCCCGGCTGGCCGCGACGCTGCTGGGAACCCCGTGGGCGTTCGTCACCGTCGTCGACGATCGGCGTTCGTTCTGGAAGAGCTGCATCGGTGTCGACGCAGCCGATCCGGCCGACCGGCAGAACGCCGTGGGCGCGAGCTTCTGCCGGTACGTCATCGACTCGGGCGCCGAGCTGATCGTGACCGACGCCGCCACCGACCCCCGTACCAGGGACAACCCGTCGGTGGAGTCGATGGGGATCCGCGCCTGGATCGGGTTCCCGATCCATTCGCCGGACGGGTTGATCCTCGGCACGTTCTGCGCGGTGGACCGCCGCGCGCGGCGGTGGACCGACCGGGACATCCTCACGATCTCCGGGCTGGCCAAGGCCGCGTCCAGCGAGGTGGCGCTGCGCGAGACCGCCCGCCGGGCCCAGGCCAGCATGGCGCAGGCCGTCGCGCTCGCCCGCACACTGCAGGACAGCCTCCTGCCGCCGCTGCTCCCGGAGGTGGCCGGCCTCGAGGTCGCCGCCCGCTACCTGCCGGCCACGGCGGTCGGCACCGACGTCGTCGGCGACTTCTACGATCTGTTCCCCCACCACGACCGCTTGTGGGGCGTCGCGCTCGGCGACGTCTGCGGGAAGGGACTCGACGCCGCGAAGGTGACGGCTCTGGCGCGCTACACGATCCGCGCCGCCGCGACCTGGCAGCGTTCGCCCGCGCAGGTCCTCGCGCATCTCAACGACGCGCTGGCGACGCAGCGACCCGACGACCACCGTTTCCTCACCGCGGTCTACGCGGTGCTGCATCCCCCGCGCAGCGACGGTTCGGTCCACGGGAACCTCGCCCTCGGTGGCCACGAACCGCCGCTGCTGCGCCGCGCCGACGGCACCGTCACCTCACTGGGTGAACCGGGCACCGCGCTCGGCATCGTGGCGGCGCCCAGCCTGACCGATACGCGTTTCGCCCTGAAACCCGGCGACAGCCTGCTGCTGTTCACCGATGGCGTCACCGAGGCCCGCCAGCCGCACACGCGGGAGTTCTTCGGCGATGACCGGCTCCGCCAGATCGTGCGGGACGACGGCGGCCAGGGCGCCGCCCCTCTCGCGCAGGCCCTGGAAACCGCCGTTCTCGACTTCACCAAAGATCACACGAGCGACGACACCGCCCTGCTCATCCTGCACGTCCCCACCGGATAGACCCCTCGGCGGCGAGATTCCGCCCGAACGACCGCCGAATGCCGGACGGTCAGGCGACCCGACACGGCCGGGATTCCGGCGCGACCTCGAACCACACCGTCTTTCCAGGTGGATGACGCCGGACGCCCCACCGGGTCGCCAGGGAATTGATCAGGCCGACGCCCCGCCCGTGCGTCGCATCGGTGTCCGCGGGGGTGTCGACGGGCGGGCGCCTGCTGCCATCCGTGACCTCGACGCGCACACCGCCCGCTGACGTCCGGACGACCAGGTGCGCGGCAGTGCCACCATGCACGATGGCGTTGGTCAACGTCTCGCTGGTCAGCAGGACGGCGGTGTCGCAGACATCGGCGGACAGCTTCGCGTCGCGGCACATCCGGTGCACAGCACGCCGCATCTCACTCACAGCCCTGATATCAGGGCCGATCCGGAACTCCTCGGTCTCCTCGCTCATCATGAGCACAATCGCAGGCAACTGTTTGCCGACCAGCAGGCACGCCGACCCGGGAATGCGGGAAAGTGGTGGTCGGACGGATGTTCGACGGAGAGAGTCAATCCGTCCTCCTTAGATTTTCGCCGACGAGCCCGGTATGCTACGCGCCCGCCGGGACCCGGCGGCGGCTGCCCTACGGCGGTCGCCATGCGCAGCGCGAGGATGCGAATTCAGCGAATTCGCGCGAAAAACTGTGCCGTCAGCTGGTCACAGCGCGGAGTTCCACCCATCTCCACCACGCCAGCGGCGTCCTTCCGGCCACCGTGCCGGGACATCTTCTCGGTGCCGACACCAGGCGCGAGCCAAGCGCTATTGCCCAGGCGTGCCGTCCCGCCGTTGATGATGCCGATACCTTCCGACTTCGGACTACCCGCCCGCCGCCACCCCAATCCAGACCATTCCCCGCCCGCACCGACAAGCTCCTGCGACCGAGGAGCTGCTCACCCGCACCCGCACGATCCGCGACGCCGAAGCCCACCATTTCTTCGAGGGGCTCCGCCTGCTCCAGCCCCGCCAGGATCCTGACCGGTGACGGCCGGAGCTCAGTCGCTCTCCGCGACGGCGGCCGCCGTCGCGGGCGCGGTGGCCAGGACGACGGCCGCGGCGGTGGTCGCCAGGACGGCGCATCCGGCGTACGGCGTCCAGCCGGCGCGGACAGTGTCGGACAGGACGGCGACGCCGACGATCGACGGCGCGATGACCTCCGCGATCCACAGCACGGCCGTCACCGGGCCGACCTGGCCGTGCTGCAGCGCGTGCGCGTACAGCAGGGTGCCGGCGACGCCGAAGCCGGCCAGCGCCCAGGTGAGGGGGTCCGCGGCGAGGGATCCGACCACGGCGGGCAGGGCGCCGGTGGGCGTCGGCAGCGCCCGCGCGCACACCGCGGTCCCGCCGTAGGCC
>NZ_JALKFU020000957.1 GCF_023242965.2 Frankia sp. AgKG'84/4 | reverse complement strand
GGTGTGGAGTTGGTTAGACAACCAGGATGTTGGCTTAGAAGCAGCCGCCATTTAAAGAGTGCGTAATAGCTCACTGGTCGAGTGACTCCGCGCCGAAAATGTACCGGGGCTAAACGTATCACCGAAGCTGTGGATGCTAGAGGTCGGAAGTGAGAAGTGAGATGTCGGAAAAGGAAAAATGGTCTTAATCTGACCTCTCAACTCTGACCTCTGACCTCTAGTATGGTAGGAGAGCGTTCTAAGGGCATTGAAGCCAGACCGGAAGGACTGGTGGAGCGCTTAGAAGTGAGAATGCCGGTATGAGTAGCGAAAGAAGGGTGAGAATCCCTTCCACCGAATGCCTAAGGTTTCCTGAGGAAGGCTCGTCCGCTCAGGGTTAGTCGGGACCTAAGCCGAGGCCGAAAGGCGTAGGCGATGGACAACAGGTTGATATTCCTGTACCACCAGTAATCGTTTGAGCAATGGGGGGACGCAGGAGGATAGGGTAAGCGCGCTGTTGGATATGCGCGTCCAAGCAGTTAGGCTGGAAACGAGGCAAATCCCGTTTCCGTGAAGGCTGAGCTGTGATGGCGAGGGAAATAGAGTACCGAAGTTCCTGATTCCACACTGCCAAGAAAAGCCTCTAGCGAGATGAAAGGTGCCCGTACCGCAAACCGACACAGGTAGGCGAGGAGAGAATCCTAAGGTGTTCGAGAGAACTCTCGTTAAGGAACTCGGCAAAATGACCCCGTAACTTCGGGAGAAGGGGTGCTTTTTAGGGTGAATAGCCCGGAAAAGCCGCAGTGAATAGGCCCAGGCGACTGTTTAGCAAAAACACAGGTCTCTGCGAAGCCGCAAGGCGAAGTATAGGGGCTGACACCTGCCCGGTGCTGGAAGGTTAAGAGGAGAGGTTAGCGTAAGCGAAGCTTTGAATTGAAGCCCCAGTAAACGGCGGCCGTAACTATAACGGTCCTAAGGTAGCGAAATTCCTTGTCGGGTAAGTTCCGACCCGCACGAAAGGTGTAACGATCTGGGCACTGTCTCAACGAGAGACTCGGTGAAATTATAGTACCTGTGAAGATGCAGGTTACCCGCGACAGGACGGAAAGACCCCGTGGAGCTTTACTGTAGCCTGATATTGAATTTTGGTACAGCTTGTACAGGATAGGTAGGAGCCTGAGAAGCCGGAGCGCTAGCTTCGGTGGAGGCGTCGGTGGGATACTACCCTGGCTGTATTGAAATTCTAACCCGCGCCCCTCAATCGGGGCGGGAGACAGTGTCAGGCGGACAGTTTGACTGGGGCGGTCGCCTCCTAAAGAGTAACGGAGGCGCCCAAAGGTTCCCTCAGAATGGTTGGAAATCATTCGTAGAGTGTAAAGGCACAAGGGAGCTTGACTGCGAGACCTACAAGTCGAGCAGGGACGAAAGTCGGGCTTAGTGATCCGGTGGTTCCGCATGGAAGGGCCATCGCTCAACGGATAAAAGCTACCCCGGGGATAACAGGCTTATCTCCCCCAAGAGTCCACATCGACGGGGAGGTTTGGCACCTCGATGTCGGCTCATCGCATCCTGGGGCTGTAGTCGGTCCCAAGGGTTGGGCTGTTCGCCCATTAAAGCGGTACGCGAGCTGGGTTCAGAACGTCGTGAGACAGTTCGGTCCCTATCCGTCGTGGGCGCAGGAAATTTGAGAGGAGCTGTCCTTAGTACGAGAGGACCGGGATGGACGCACCGCTGGTGTACCAGTTGTCTTGCCAAAGGCATCGCTGGGTAGCTATGTGCGGACGGGATAAGTGCTGAAAGCATCTAAGCATGAAGCCCCCCTCAAGATGAGATTTCCCATAGCGCAAGCTAGTAAGATCCCTGAAAGATGATCAGGTTGATAGGTCAGAGATGGAAGCGTGGTGACACGTGGAGTTGACTGATACTAATCGATCGAGGACTTAACCAAAACGAAAAGTGAAGGCGACTGTCCAGCTTCGACAGACGTTGAAAGCCGACCATGGAAATCCCGGTTTTGGATTTGTATGGGCGGATTGAAACGGCCGAGAAGTTAGGAGCCGTAACTAGACACCATTAC
>NZ_JALKFU020000956.1 GCF_023242965.2 Frankia sp. AgKG'84/4 | reverse complement strand
GGCCCGGCGCCGGCGCGTGCTGGGGGTCGGCGTCGCCGTGGCCGCCTGCGCCGGGCTGCTTTACCTCGCCGGCCACGACCCGCACGACCCGGCGATCCCGATGCCCCTGTGTCCGGTGCGCCATCTGACCGGCCTGGACTGCCCGGCGTGTGGCTCCCTGCGGGCCGTGCACAGCCTGCTTCACGGCCACCTCGGCGCCGCCGGCCGCGACAACGCCTTCGCACTCGCCTGCGCGCCGCTGCTCACCGCCCTGCTCGCGCGCCAGGGCCGCGCGGTGTGGCAGGGTCGGTACGCCCCGGTGCCGGCGCCGCTGGCCTACGGGCTCGGCGGCGCGGCGCTGGCCTGGATGGCGCTGCGCAACCTGTGGGGATGATCGGTCTGTGGGGATGATCGGTGGGGCGCCGGGGTGACGTCAACGGCGTTGATTATCTTGGTGGGGGTGCGGCGGCGCCCACCCGCCGCATCCCTGGGCGCCGGCTACGGCGACGGGTGCCCCGCCGCGGCCTCGCCGGGGAGCTGCGCCGTCCGGTCGTCGCCGATGGTCCGCTCCCCTGCCGCGTCCCGCTCCCCTTCCGCCGCGCGCGGCGCGGCACTCCCGGGGCGGGCGGGGAAGGAGATGGTGTCGAGCAGCGTCCGCAGCCGCGGTGGGATCACCGTCGGTGCCTCGTCGACGAGGTGCACCATGACGGTGTCGGACAGCCCGAGGCAGACCCCGTCGCGGAACAGGCCCGAGACGTGGGTGAACGACGTCCGGCCGACGCGGCCGACGCCGCCGCCGAGGGTGTAGGTGCCCGGGAACGTCGCCCCGTGCAGGAAATCGATGGCCGTGCGGGCGACCGACAGGGTGAACGGCCGGGTCGTCGCCGGCTCGTCGCCGAACAGTGCCAGGTGGATCGCGAGGCGCGCGTCCTCGTAGTACGACGCCAGCGCGACGTTGTCCAGCTGCCGGTTGAGGTGCAGGTCGCCGTAGCGGGCGGTGACGCTGTGACTGGCAGGGTAGCTGGCGAGACTGAGCCGCTGAGGGTCACGTTTCGGATCCATGGTGACACTGTGCACACCCGGCCGCCGGCCTGGCCGGGGGCCTGCCCGCCGCGGCGCCCACCCCCACCGGCGCGCTACCCGCGGTGACGGAACGCGGGCCGGGACGGGCGGTGCGGGACGGTTCACCCCAGTGGTGTGCCGGCGACGATCGTGTGTCGCACGGCAGCGCTCGACGGGTCGGCGAGCACCGCCGCCAGTGGCCGGTCCAGCAGGCACAGGTCCGCGGCCGCTCCCACCCTGACCGCGCGCGGGCGGGCCGGGTCGCCCGGTGCGCCGAGGAACAGGGCCAGGGCAGCGGCGGCGCTGAGCCGCTGCGCCGCGCCGAGCGTGACGCCGCCCGCGGTGCGCCGGTCGATGGCCGCGCGGATCGCCCGCCACGGGTCGGGATCGCCGAACGGCGCGTCGGTGCCGGCGGCCAGGCGGATGCCGGCGCGGGCCAGCGACGCCGCCGGGTAGAGCGTGGCCGGGTCCTCCTCGGTGACGTCGGCGAGGTAGCGGTCGCCGCGCTCGGCGATGAAGTTCGGCTGCGTGACGACGGTCAGCCCGGCGCGGCGCAGCACGCCGTACAGCTCCGCTGGCACGACCGCGGCGTGTTCCAGGCGGTCCCCCGGGGCATGCCCGGCCAGCTCGAGCGCGGCGAGGGTGAGCACCGTCTGCGTCCGGGTGACGCAGTGCACCGCGACCGGGTGCCCGTCGCGGTGGGCGGCGGCGAAGCGTTCGGCGAGCGCGGCGAGGTCGGGCAGCCGGTCGTCATCGAGGATGATTTTCACCGGGCCGTCGAGGACCCCGCCCCCACCCGGTCCAGGCCCGGGCCGCGTCCTGCCCGGTGGCGCACTCCCAGGCCGCGGGCCTGCTGGTTCCGGGCGCATGAGCAGAAGTCGCTGGGGCAGGGCTGCGGTCCGGGCGGCGTCGGCGAGCAGCCGGTGCTCGGCCTGGGAGCGCCCCGGGGTGGCGTCGGTGAACCCGGTGATGCCCGTGGCGGCGGCGCGCCGGCCGAGCGCGGCGAGGTCCACGCC
>NZ_JALKFU020000955.1 GCF_023242965.2 Frankia sp. AgKG'84/4 | reverse complement strand
TTCGCGCACCGCACGGTGCTGGACAATCTGACGATCGGGCCGATGAAGGTGCTCGGGCAGAAACGGCCGCAGGCCGATGCCCGCCGCGACGCCGCCACCGCCCCACCCATCTACTCCGCCGCGCCGACCCACGCCGGCGGGATGCGCCGGCGCACCGGCGTGTCCGACCGCGCGGCGGCGGGGACCGGCCCGTCGCAGCCGGAACCCTCGACGGTGCGGCGCCCGTGGGACTCGGAGCACACCTCCGACGGGTCCCGCTGGTCCGACTGACCCGGCCGGCGGCCCGCAGGCCGACGGTCGCCCGCTGATGGGTCGCCGGCTGGCGGGTCGTCGGCTGGCGGGTCGTCGGCTGGCGGGTCGTCGAGGTCAGTCGTCGGCGTCGCGGACGGCGTCGGACAGCGCCCGGGCGGGAAAGCCGAGGAGGAATCCCTGGCCGAAGCGGATACCGGTGCCGCGCACGGCCCGCAGCTCCCCGGTCGTCTCGATCCCCTCGGCGATCACACTGCCGCCGATCTCCTCGGCGACGTGGGCCAGGCCGGCGGCCACCGCGCGCCGGGCGGGATCGACGTCGATGGCCCTGGTCAGCGCGCAGTCCATCTTGATGATCTCCGGGCGGAGCCGGACGAGCTGTTCCAGCCCGGCGTAGCCGGCGCCGACGTCGTCGGCGGCGAACCGGATGCCGAGGCGGCGCAGGCGTGTCAGGTCCTCGACGACCACCGGGGTGTTCTCGATCCGCTCATGCTCGGTGATCTCCACGACGAGCCGCTCGGCGTCACAGTGCCGCACGAGTTCGATCAGCCCGGCGGACACCGTCGCCGCGGACGCGTTGACCGCGAGACCGATCCGCGTCGGCAGGCGGGGCAGCGCGGCCAGCGCGCCGCGGATCGCGGCGAGCTCCAGCTCGACGCCGAGCCCGACCGTGGCGGCCGCGGCGAACCAGCTGGCGGGATCGGGCCCGCCGGGGAAGCGGGCCAGCGCCTCCACCCCGACGATCCGGTTGCGCCGCAGGTCGAACACCGGCTGGAACGCCAGCTCCGGGCCGCCGCGGTCCAGCACCCGGCTGACGTTCGACCACACCCGGGCGCGCCCCGCCCACGTCTGGCGCAGATCGGTCAGCGGTCCCCGTAACGTGGCGGCGATCATGCCCAGGTACTGGGCGTCCCGGTCGCGCAGCAGCGGCCGGGCGCCGTGGGCCAGGCAACCGAGCACGCCATAGACGTGACCGGTGTCGTCGACGACCGGCGCGGCCGCGAGACTGCCGATGTCCAGCTCGCGCACGACACGACTGGTACTGGTGCGCCGGTCAGCGCGGGTGTCGGCGACGAGCACGGGCATCTCGTCGTGCAGGACCCGGTCGTACAGGCTGCCGCGCAGGGGCATCGTCTGGCCCCGCACGAGGTGGAAGGACGATCCGGTGCCGGCGAGCACCTGGATGGTCAGGCGGTCACCGTCGACACGGCCCAGCCACGCGGTGTCCATGCCGAGCCGGCGGCGCAGGACGCCGAGCAGGCCGATCACCGACGCGGTGGAGGCCGACGCGTCGAGGGCGGGGGGCCGGGAGCGAGCGGCGGCCGTGACCGTCATCGAGCATCACCCCCCTGGGCCGGGTGTTCCCGGCACCGGCGGACGCACACCCTGCCACCGCCCCCCGTTGACCGTTGTCTACCCACTGAAAGCCCAGGTCAGAGGGGATATTTCGGCATCCCGGGGGAGTTCGTTGGCCATCGCGTGCTTTATGCCGGCGACGGGGGGAAAGCCTGCTGTAGGCGGAAGAGGACCCGCCGAGACCTCATGCGAAGGAGCCAGGGTGAGCGTGTTCGACAGTCTGTTGACCGGCCTCGACAACAAGGACCAGCACCGGACCCGTGAACTGATCGCCGACAGCGTCGCGACCGACCGCGCTGATGCGGTCGCCGGACGTCAGCCTGAGCGCCTCGTCGACTCGGGCAACCGCAGGCGCCGCTCCCGCGCGGCCCTCGACGGCCGCTGACCGACCTGATCCGACGTGTTCGACCCCCGCTCGCCCGGCTTGCCGCCGCCCGGCCGCGGTGGTGGGCCGGGC
>NZ_JALKFU020000954.1 GCF_023242965.2 Frankia sp. AgKG'84/4 | reverse complement strand
GGCCCGGAGCGGGGCGTCGACACGGTCGGCATCGGCCGGGTCATCCCGGCCGACGGCAGCCCTGCCGCCCGCCCCGGCGCGGACGGCGGCCCCCAAGCCACCGCCCTCCCGAACCGGCAGGCAGTGAGCGAAAATCGGACGAGCCGACAAGCGGCGAGTGAGGTAGTCAATGGTCGCTGAACGCAGTTACCGGTTCGGACCGCTCGAGCGCGGTGGCGTCATGCTCGGCATGCGCTGGCCGCAGCTCAGTCTGATGATCGGTGTGATGCTCTGCGTCCTGGGTGCATTGCGGTCACCCTTGGTGATCGTTCCGATCTGGGTGCTGCTCGCGGTGGCCCTGCTGTTCGTCGCCTTCGTGCGGGTGGAGGATCGTAATCTCGACCAGTGGGTGCCGATCCTGTTCGGCTTCACGATGCAGAAGGTGACGGGCGAGACGGTGTTCCGTGGCGCGTTCTTCCGGCTCGGCTCCGGGGATGACCGGATCAGCCGCACGGTCCTGCCAGGGCCGCTGTCGTCACTGGTGATGCTCTCCGTGCCGGTGGGTGGAAGCCGGTACGTCGCGGTCGTCAAGGACGCGAAGAAGCAGACCTACACGGCTGTCCTTCAGGTGCGGGGCAGCCAGTTCGCGCTGCTGGAATCCGGCGATCAGCAGGCCCGGGTCGACGCCTGGGGCGAACTGCTCGCCGGGCTCACCTCCGGTGGCGGACGCCTCTCGCGGATCCAGTGGTTGGAACGCACCCTGCCGGACTCCGGCGACCAGTTGCAGCGGCATTGGCGGGTCCGCGGCCACCATGACGACTCGTGGGCCGCCACCGCCTACCAGCAGGTGATCGACGCGGCCGGCCCCGTCGCGCAGCGCCACGAGACGTATCTGTCCTTCCAGCTCCGGGCGAAAGACGCCCGCCGGGCGATCCAGCGGGCCGGCGGCGGCGACCAGGCCGCCTGCGCGGTGCTGCTCGGCGAGCTGCGCACGATGGAGGCGGCCCTCGCGCGAGCGTCGATCAGCACGGTCGGCTGGCTGCCGCCCCGGGCTCTCGCCGCGGTCATCCGCACCACCTACGACCCGTACTCGATCGAGATGATCGACGCCCGCGGCGGTGCGAGCACGGACCTCGCCGGCGGCCTGAAGGGCCTCGCCTCCGGCGTCGACCCGGCGATCGCCGGCCCGGTACGAACCGTCACCGCCTGGGATCACTACCGGACCGACTCCGGCTTCCACACCACCTACTGGATCAACGGCTGGCCGCGGGTCCCCTCGCCGGCCGCGTTCCTCGCTCCCCTGCTGATGGAGACGACCTGCCGGCGGACGGTCTCACTGATCGTGGAACCGCTGCCCGGGCGCAAGGCCGAGAAAGCGGTGAACCGGCGGCGGATGGCGCACCTCGGCGAACAGCAGATGCGTGACAAGGTCGGCAAGGTCACGACGCAACGCGACGTTGCCGAAGCCGACGAGGTCGAGCGCCGTGAACAGGAACTCATCGCCGGTTTCGGCGCGTTCCGCTTCCACGGGTTCGTCACGGTCTCCGCGGACGATCTCGACGGTCTTGCCGACGCGTGCGGCGAGGCGGAGACCCTGGCCTCGCGCAGCCGCCTCGAAATGGTGCGGCTCGTCGGCGAACAGGACCAGGGCTTCAGCGTCGGCGCACTGCCGCTCGCGGTAGGCGTCGTATGAGCCCCGGATACGGCGACGGTCCGGACAACGAGCGCGTTCTCACCGAGGGTTATCCGCTCGGAGAAAACGGCACCGGCTACAACAGCGGCATCGTCTACAACTCTGACGCCGGTTTCCACGACGGGGTCAGCGTCAACGGTGACGGGGTCGACGGCCAGATCGGCTACGGCGACGGCTTGGTGGACCACGACGACGGCCAGGAGCCGACGGACGGCTACGATCAGATCGACGCCGATTTCGACCCACCCAGCTACGACGAGGCGGGCTACGACCCGGACGGCTACGAGGCGGCGATCTACGAGGCCGCCTCCCACGACCCCGGCCGGGACGCGGACGGATTCGTCGACCTCGGCGGCGGACCGCGCCGGCGCCGCCCGACCGGCCAGCCGCCGCCACCACCGGCC
>NZ_JALKFU020000953.1 GCF_023242965.2 Frankia sp. AgKG'84/4 | reverse complement strand
CGGCAGCGTCGTGTCCACCACCGGGGTCAGCCCCGGTCTGAACCGGGCCGAGACGCTCGGCCTCGACGCCTTCCGACTGCGCGCGAGCACGGCCTACCGGCGGCTCAAGGACGACCGGCCCCGCGACGGCCACGGCTGGGACATGGACCGGCCCTGCACCGACGTCCCGCCGCCGCGCGGCGCGTCCCAGGGCCCGGCGGCGGTCCCCGGCGCCGGCCCCGACACCCAGATCACTCCGAACACCCAGATCACTCCGAACACCCAGATCACTCCGAACGGACGCGCGGACCACTTCAGCCCGCTCGCGACCCTGGCGACGCCGGACAGCCCAGCCCTCGCCACGTCGGCAAGCGCCGGCTCGCCCACCAGCTCACGGCTGGAGGGCTCCGTCGCCATCGGGCTGATCATCGTCGAGGGGCCGACGGCGGACCTGCAGTTCTCCGCGGCCGAACGCACCAAGGTCGTCGCCGAGGTGCAGAACGGGCTGTCCTGGTACGCGAGCACCAACCCGGCGGCGGGCCTCGCGTTCCACTACGACATCCAGATCGTGCGGCTGCCCGTGCCCGCCAACCCGAACGCCGCGGACCTCGAGGCGCTCTGGCGGGACCCGACGATGGACCGGCTCGGCTACCCGGCGAACTTCGACGGGGTCTACGCCTACGTCGACGCGCTGCGCGCCAAGCTCCGTACCTCCTGGTCGTACTGCGCCTTCTTCACCAAGTACCCGCTCGGCTACTTCGCCTACTCGTCGGTGGGCGGGCCCCGCATCGTCATGCAGTACGCCAACGATGGTTGGGGGCCGGACAACATCGACCGGGTCTTCACCCACGAGACCGGTCACATCTTCGGCGCCCCGGACGAGTACGGCGGCGCGAACTGCGACTGCGGCGGCCAGTGGGGCGTGTTCCAGACGTCCAACGGCAACTGCGACAGCTGCGCCCCCGCGCCGGCCGACTGCCTGATGCGCTCCAACAGCTTCGCGCTGTGCCGCTTCACCCCCAGCCAGCTGGGCTGGGGGCACGGCGTGGGCGCCAACCCGGTCCTCGTGCAGTCGAAGGGGCTCGGGAAGGTCGGGAACTTCGAGGTCGTCGTCCCGTCGAAGTTCGCCGGACTCACGCACGTCTGGCGGGACAACGACGCGGTCGGCTACCCGTGGCGCGACCCGTGGCAGACCGCGCAGGCCCTCGGCCCGGTCGACGCCGTCACGATGATCCAGAGCACCCTGGCGAACCCGGGGCCGCTGGAGGCCGCCGTCCGCGTCGGCGCGACGCTGTACTTCCTCTGGCGCGACAGCACCGGGTCGTTCGCCTGGCACCCGCCCACCAAGCTGCTCCAAGGCGTCGGCGGAGTCCCGTCGCTGGTGCAGAGCAGGCTGGGGACGAAGGGTAACTTCGAGCTGCTCGTCCCGGCCGCCGACGTCGGCCTGCAGCATCTGTGGCGCAATCACGACGTCTACGGCTACCCGTGGAGCGCCCCGAAGCTGTTCGGCGCCAACCTCGGCAAGGTCGACGCCGTCAGCCTCATCCACGGCACGCTCGGCGGCGGCGCCGGCAGGCTCGAGGCTGTCGCCCGGGTCGGCAGCCGCCTGGTTCACCTCACCCGCGACAACACCGCGGTCTGGCGGACCGGACCGATCTTCGGCGAGGGCGTTGCCGGTAACCCGGTGATCGTGCAGAGTTCGTTCGGCGACGGTTCGCGCAACTTCGAGGTGGTCACCCCCGCCGCCGGCGGCGGCCTGATCCACTACTACCGGAACAACGGCTCGCCGACGCCCGCCTGGAGCGGCCCCCGGCCGTTCGCCCCCACCCTCGGCAGGGTCGACGCCGTCTCGATGATCCAGAGCAACTTCGACGGCCACCTCGAGGTTCTCGCCCGGGTCGGCGACGAGCTGCACATGGTGTGGCGCTCGTCGGGCGCCGGCGCCACCTGGTCGGTCCCCCGCCGGGTCTTCTGAGGACCTCCCCCGGACGCGGCGGCGACGCGCGCTCAGCAGTCCGGGTCCGGGCCGAGGCCCGGTTCCGCGTCCGGGCGCCGCCCGTCGGCGTCGGCCCCCTCGGCGGGCCCCCGGCGGTGCCCGTGCG
>NZ_JALKFU020000952.1 GCF_023242965.2 Frankia sp. AgKG'84/4 | reverse complement strand
GGCGTGCTCACCGCCGAGCACGACCTGTACCGGGTGCGGGCCGCGCAGGGGCGGCCGCAGGAGGCCGAGCGGGGCCTGCGCGGCGTGCTCGAGGACCGTGCCCGTGTGCTCGGCCCGGAGCATCCGGACACCCTGACGACCCAGCACTACCTGGCTCGCGCGCTGCGCGAGTCCGGCCGGCTTCGGGAGGCGCGCAGCCTGCTCGAGCACACCCTGCGCAGCCGCGAGCGGGTCCTCGGCCCCCGTCACCGGGACACCCTGACGACCCGCAACAACATCGCGGACGTGCTCGTCGAGCAGCAACGGTGGGCCGACGCGGAACAGACCCTGACGCAGGTGTGGTCCGACCGTGCCAGCACCCTCGGGCCGGAGCATCCCGCGACCCTGGTGACCCGCTACCACCTGGCGCGGCTCGACCACCATCGCGGCGCGCCCGCGAGCGCGGCGGTCCGGGCCGACGAGCTGGTGGCGGACTGCCTGCGGGTCCTCGGCCCGGACCATCCGCGGACCCTGCAGGCGATCGGCCTGCGCGGAAAGATCGCCCAGGCCCGCGGCCATCTCGACGCGGCCCTCGGCGAGGTGGCCGACGCGCACCAGCGCAGCCTGCGCGTACTCGGCCCGCGCCACGTCACCACCCGCACCCTCCAGCGCCTCGCCGAGCTCGACGCCGCCGCCTGACCCACCCGCGGCCGGTCACCGCCCCCTGCCCTGCGCCGGCGCGACGCCGGCGACCTGGGAGGATGACCGGGACCTGCCCGGACACGGCAACCAGCGGGGAGTCCGACTCTGACGTGGGAACGGGCCGGCCTGGTCGCCTGGATGGACGAGCATCAGGTCGGTGTCTACCTCAGCGCCATGAGTGTCGGTGGCCTCCTCGGCGTGGGCGCACCCGGCGTCGGACCTGGCCTGGAACAGGCGATCAGCCCGCTGCTGGCGGCGCTGCTCTACGTCACGTTCCTGCAGGTCCCCGCCGCCGAGCTGGTCCGCTCGCTGCGCGACGGCCGGTTCCTCGCCGCCGCGCTCGCCGTGAACTTCGTCGTCGTGCCGCTCGTGGTCGCCGCGATGTTCCCGTTCCTGCCCGATGATCAGGCGGTGCGGCTCGGGGTGCTGCTGGTCCTGCTCTGCCCCTGCGTCGACTGGGTGATCGTGTTCACCGGCCTGGCCGGGGGCAGCAGCCGGCGCCTGCTCGCCGCGACCCCGCTGCTCCTCGTCGCGCAGATGCTGGCCCTGCCCGTCCTGCTGTATCTGTTTCTCGGCTCGGAGCTGGCCGACGTCGTCGACGCCGGCCCCTTCCTGCGGGCTTTCCTCAGCCTGATCGTCATCCCGCTCGCGCTGGCCTGGGCCACCCAGGCCTGGGCCGCACGCCGACCCGCCGGGCAACGGGTGGCGGCCACCGTCAGCACGGCGATGGTGGCGCTCCTGGCCGCCGTGCTCCTCGTCGTCCTCGCCTCCCAGCTACCGAAACTCGACGGCAGGTTCGGCGACGCGGCCGCCGTCGTCCCGTTCTACCTGGCGTTCCTCGTCGTCATGGCGTTCGCCGGGACGGCGCTCGGCCGCCTGTTCCGCCTCGACGCCCCCGCCGGACGGGCGGTGCTGTTCAGCGGCGCGACCCGCAACTCCCTCGTCGTACTCCCGCTCGCGCTCGCGCTGCCCGACCGGTTCGCCCTCGCCCCGGTCGTGGTGGTGGCCCAGACCCTCATCGAGGTCCTCGGCATGGTCGCCTACGTCCGCCTCGTGCCCCGGCTGATCCCAGCTCACCCCGCCTAGCCGGCGCACCCGGCCCCGGCTACCGCGGTGGCATCGCGCCGGCGGGCTCGACAGCCTGGTCGTGATCGTCCGGGCCGGACGCCCGCGGGACGGCGTTCTCGCGCTGCGCCCGGACCACCGCCGACCACCGGGCGAGAGCGAGCGACCAGCCGGCGGCGAGGGCCAGCGGGACCCACGGCAGGAGGCCGCCGGAGCCGGTCAGTAACCAGGCGAGGCACCCAAGGTGCACGGCGAGCAGGTTCAGCCGGACGAAACCAGCGCCGCGCGCCCGGGCCGAGCGGATCGGGTCGAGCCCGGGGGCGCCGGAGCGCAGCAGCCGGACCAGCCCGGCGG
>NZ_JALKFU020000951.1 GCF_023242965.2 Frankia sp. AgKG'84/4 | reverse complement strand
GCGCCGCCCGCGGCCGAGCCCCGCCCGCCGGTGCCGGCCGTGCCGGTCGTCGTGCTGAACGACTCGCGGATCCAGGGCCTGGCCGAATCCGCGGCCCGCCAGCTCACAGCGGCCGGGTTCACCGTGGCCCGGACGGGCCCCTACCGATCGACCTACAACGTGCCGGTGCCCACGGTCTTCTACGACGAGGCGCACCGCGACGCCGCCCAGGCGCTCATGGACACCGTTCCCGGGATCAAGAAGATCACCCCCCGTTCGCAGACGAAGATCGTCACCAACGACCCGCTGATCCTCGTCGTCACCCGTGACTTCCCCGCCGACCCGGGGAACTGAGCATTGCGTGACCGGCCCGCCCTGATCTCCGTGGTGGGCGCGATCGCCGGCCCACGACCATCTCGACGACACGAACCCGGGAAGGCCCTGTGACCGACTCCACCCACCACGACTCCGCCACCTCCGCCGCGACCTCGCCCGCGCCGCGCACCCCCGCCGGTGGTGCTGGCCTGGCCGCCCTGCTCACCGCGCCCGAGCGGGCCCTGATCGCCCTCGACTACGACGGCACGCTGTCACCGATCGTCGCCCGCCCGGCCGACGCCGTGCCGGCGCCCGGCGCGCTGGCCGCGCTGGCCGGGATCTCCCATCGGGTGGGCACCCTGGCGATCATCACCGGCCGCCCGGTGGACTCGCTGCTCGAACTGGCCGGCTTCGAGAAGCTGCCCGACCTGGGCGAACTGATCATTCTCGGCCAGTACGGCCTGCAGCGCTGGGATTCCCAGACCCGGGAGATCACCAGTCCCGACCCGCTGCCGGGCGTCGCCGCCGTGCGCGCCGCCCTGCCGGATCTGCTGCGCGACGCACCGCCCGGCACCGTCGTCGAGGACAAGCACCACGCGCTTGTCGTGCACGTGCGCCGCGCCGCCGACCCCGACTCGGCGCTGGGCGCGCTGGCCCCCGCGCTGACCACGCTGGCCGAGGAGCATGGCCTGGAGGCCGCGCCCGGCAAGAAGGTGCTGGAGCTGCGCCCGCCAGGCCACGACAAGGGCGGTGCGCTGCGCGGCCTCGTCGCGAACCGCGGCGCCCGCAGTGTCCTTGTCGCCGGGGACGACTACGGCGACCTCCCCGCGTTCACCGCCGTCGACGAACTGCGCGCCACCGGCATTCCCGGCATCACGGTGTGCAGCGACAGTCCGGAGGTGCCCGACGTGCTGCGGGAACGGGCGGATCTCGTGGTCGGCGGCCCCGCCGGAATGGTCTCGCTGCTGGAAGTGCTCGTCGACCGCCTCGGCGGCTGACCTGACCTGACCTGACCTGACCTGGCCGGCGGCTCGCCACCAGACGACCGGCCCGCCGACCGCCGACCCGGCGGGCCGGTCGGTCAGCGGTCGGCGGCCAGGGCGGCGAGCTGGTCAGTGAACCACGTCCGCGGGGGCAGCCGACCGGCGGCGGCGGCGAGTTCCCCTGCGCGGCGCCGCCGGTCCGCCGGCGCCATCACGAGCGCGTCGTGCAGCGCCTGCGCGGTCGCCTGGATGTCGAACGGATTGACCACCAGGGCCGCCCCACCCAGCTCCGCGCAGGCACCCGCCTCCCGGGACAGGACCAGCACGGCGTCGCGTCGGGACAGCACCGGTCCCTCCTTCGCGACCAGGTTCATCCCGTCCCGGATCGGGTTCACCACGAGCACCTCGGCGAGACAGAGCGCCGCGATCGACCGCGGGTAATCGTCGGACAGCTCCAGGCGCAGCGGCCGCCAGCGGTCCTCGGCGAACTCGTCGTCGATCTCGGCGGCCAGGCGCTGTATCGACGCGGTGTACTCGCGGTATTCGGGCAGGTCGTGCCGGGATGGGTAGGCGCAGACCAGATGCACGACCTTCCCGCGCCACTGCGGCCGGGACCGCAGCAGCTCACGGTACGCGGACAGGCCCCGCACGATGTTCTTGGACAGTTCGGTGCGGTCCACGCGCACGATCAACCGCCGGCCCTCGACGAGCTTCTCCAGCTCCGCGACCCGGGCGGCGACATCGGCCGCCGCCGCCCGCCCGCGCAGCTCGCCCGCGTCCACGCCGAGGGGGTGCACCCCGATCCGCACCATCCGCGGCTCGGG
>NZ_JALKFU020000950.1 GCF_023242965.2 Frankia sp. AgKG'84/4 | reverse complement strand
TCAGGCCGAGCTCACGGACGAGATCGCGCAGTCGCGGCGGCTCGGCGGCCCGGCCCGCCAACAGTTCGAGCACGTCGCAGTCCGCCGCGGGGCACCTCCACGGCGAGCAGGGCCGCGTCGTCGCTCTGCGCCGAGTGGGTCCAGGCGCGAACCCGCGTCAGCAGTCCGTCGAGGGCCTCGTCGAGGTCGGCCCGGGCGAACGACGCCTCCACCGCCGGCACCAGCGGCAGGAACCCGCGGGTCGCGGGGTCGCGGGCCTCGGTGATCCCGTCGGTGTAGAGCAGCAGCCGATCGCCCGCCCGCAACGTCACGTCCAGGGTGTTGTCCTCGGGGGACATCAGCCCCAGCGGCGCGAGCCGGGCGGCCACCTCGAGCGGCCGGGCCCGCCCGCCCCGCACGAGCAGCGGATCGGGGTGCCCCGCGTTGACCAGCCGCAGGCAGCGTCCTCGGACCTGGCCGACCACGGCGGTCACGAAGTCGTCCGGTCCGCAGACCTGCGCGGCCTCGGCGTCCAGGGCGGTGAGGATCGCCTGTGGGTCAGCCGCCTGCCGGGCGACCAGCCGGAAGCAGCCGAGCACCCTGCTCGCGATGCGCACCGCCTCGAGCCCCTTGCCGCGGACGTCCCCCACGAGCAGCCGGGTGCCCCAGGGCGTGTCGATGACCTCGTACAGGTCCCCGCCGATCACGGCCTCGGCGGCGGCGCTCTCGTAGCGCGCGGCGAACCGCAGGCCCCCGACGGTCCGCGGCACCGGGGTGAGGATCGTCTGCTGGGCGACCTCCGCCACCCGGCTGATGTTCTGCAGCTTCGTCTCCCGGCGGGTGTTGTACCGGCTGACGAGTACGGCGAGCACCGCCCCCACCGCCACCCCGCTCAGGCGCACCGACTGCGCGGCCGCGCCGCCGCCGGCCTTGCCGAACAGGTCGTCGTGCAGGCCAAGCAGCACCCCCGCGAGCACCGCCAGCACGCCGTACATCGCGGTCAGGCGCGGTCCGGCGAACGTGGCCGCGAGCATCGGGCAGAGGACAGCCAGTTCCAGGACGGTCCACTGCTTGTTGGCCAGTTGCAGCCCGACGACGACGCCCAGCATGAGCAGCGGCAGAAGGCCGACGACCACGCGGTTGACCCTGGCGGTGACGCTGGGCGGGCGGCCGGCCCGGCGAGCCGGGTGCGTCATGGCAAGCCACTACCCGCTGGTCGTGCCGCTGACGCGTGCACCCTTCCTGGAGTGTTCGGCCAAGGTGACCCCAAGGCGATGCCACCTGCGGATAAAGTCACGCCTGCACACCATGCCATCACATTCGGTGGCTGGGCGGCAAGCTGATCGTTTCGGCCGTGGGGGAGAGGGATCCGATGCCGCGATCCGGTGGTTCGACCACGACGGAGCCGGGTGAGCCGGCCGGCTCCGTCCCGGCCGCGGCGCGCCAGCGCTCGCCGCGCCGCGCCGCGACGGGGTACAACCCGGCACTCGACGGTCTGCGCGCCCTCGCCGTCCTGGCCGTCCTTGGCTTCCACCTGAACGTGCTGACCGGCGGGTTCCTGGGCGTCGACGTGTTCTTCGTGCTCAGCGGCTTCCTGATCACCGGGTTGCTGCTCGCCGAGCGGGACCGGACCGGCTCGGTGTCCCTGGGTCGCTTCTACACGCGCCGGGCCTTCCGGCTGCTGCCGGCGTTCGGGGTGTTCGTCGCGATCGGCGCGGTGCTCGTCGTGGCGGTGAAGACGCGGGCCGACCAGTGGGACTTCCTCGACAACGCGGTCACCTCGCTGCTCTACGTCAACAACTACTACCGGGTGCTGCGCCCCGACTCCGGTGGCGCCTGGTTCGGGCACACCTGGTCGCTCTCGCTGGAGGAGCAGTTCTACCTGCTCTGGCCGGTCGTGCTGATCCTGCTGTGCCGCCGGCCGGCGACCCGCCGGTGGCTGCCGCTGATCCTCGCGGCCGCCGCCGCCGGCGTCCTCGCCTGGCGGGAGGTGCTGATCGCCCTCGGAGCGGACGACCCGCGGATCTACTTCGGCCTCGACACCCGCGCTGACGCCCTGCTGGTGGGCGCCAGCCTCGCGGCCTGGGGTTGGCTCGGCACTCTGCTACCCGCCTCGCCCGGCCC
>NZ_JALKFU020001313.1 GCF_023242965.2 Frankia sp. AgKG'84/4 | reverse complement strand
GCCGTGCCCGGAGCCACCCCCGCTGGCGCCGCGGCGACCGGGGCCAGCGGCGCGCCGGCCGGCCTGGGACCCACGGCACTTCCCTCCGCGGTCTTCGTTGGTGAGGCGTGCGCGCCGGAGCGGAACACCGGGCCGGCACCGGCCGTCAACGGCCTGACGCTGTTCTGCATCCCCGGCCCCGGCGGGATCACCGCCGGCGGCCTTGGCCGGTGGGCCACCCGGCCGCCGGCGGCGACGCAGGCATCGCCGCAGGTGGGCGGCTCGTGCCAGCCGGGCGACGTGGGCCGGCTCGTGCGTGATCCCGGCGGTCGGCCGTTGTCCTGCCTGCGTGACCCGAACGGCGCGCTGAGCTGGTCGGATGTGTCGTGACCGCACGGCCGCGGCGAATCCGACAACGCCGCCGGCCCTGGCCCCCCAAGGGTGTGGCCATCCGGCAAACGCCGCCGGCTACGACGTCGGGCCGAGTGCACCGCGGGCCAGGGCGAGGTCAGCGGCGGTGGCGGGCGCGGCGGGTCGTGACAGCCTCGGCCAGCGACCAGCCGCCGGGCGCGACGAGTAGGGCGAACACGGTCGCCCATGCCCACGGATGGCGGTCGAGGTAGGGGACGACGTCGTCCCGAAGCCAGTCGAACAGCCGGTCGTGCAGGACCGGGATGACGCCGGCGGCCGCGATCACGACGAGCAGGCCCGCCGCGAGGACAGCCAGGCCGCCCGGCAGCCGGCGCCAGCTCGGCACCCCCAGCACCACCAGCCCGAGCAGCGCCAGCGCGACGCCCAGGGCACCCAGCGCGCCGGCGAAGATCAGGCCGCCGGCGACGCCCAGCCCTACCAGTGCCGCGCCGAACCCGATCACCACCCGGCGGCGCCGGTGGGCCACATCCCGGACGAGCTCGAAGCCGACGCGGGTCGCCACCCGAGCCAGGAACGCCACCGGCCAGACCGGCCGGGGCAGAAACCGGGACGAAGCTGCCCACGCCGTCGCCACGGCGACGATCTGGGCGAGCGCGGTCACCAGGATCGGGCCCTGCGCCGGATCGGTCAGGCGTTCCGCCGGCACCTCGCACGCCCGCAGCACCTCGTCCACCGCCGCGCGCGGCAGCGTTGCGACCGGCTGCCTTCGAGGCGGCGGTGGGGTCGCCGACGCGGTGGCGGGGGGCGGCGTGTCGGCCGCGGCGGTGTCGGGTGGGGCGGTGTCGGGTGGGGCGGTGTCGGGTGGGGCGGTGGCGGGCGGGGTGGCGAGGGCGCGGTCGACGGCGGCGAGGAAACCGGCAGTGGGCTTCGGGTCGAGGCCGGTGGCGTTGTCCGCGCGGACCGCCCGGGCGAGCTCGACGAGCTCCTTGCCGGCGATGTCGCGTTGCGGGCCGGCGGCGACCCAGCTGGCGGTCCGCGGCAGGCTGGGTGGCACGGGCGCGTCCGGGTCCGTGAGGAACTCCAGCTCGTCGAGGACCGCTGGCGGCGCGGGCGTACCCGCCACCTCTGCCAGGTCACTGACCAGCCCGGACAGCCAGCCACGGCGGGCGAACGCCCGCTCGTGCCACGGCTGCGCGCCCGACCGGTCCGCGCCGGTCTGGTCGACCGGCGCCTCGGGAAGCACGGCGAGGTCGCGCCGCAGGACGAGCCGGCGCGGGTCGAGCAGGATCCGCGCGAGCCAGCCGGCGCCGTCGAGGCGTCCCCACATCCAGTCGTTGGCGCGCCACGACGATTTGGCGAACGCGGCGAAGTTGCCGAGCGCGAGGCCGGTGAGCTTGTCCTCGGCGAGCTGCCGCCGCGGGTCCAGGACGGTCGGGAGGTCCGCGCTGAGCTGGACGAGTTCGACCGGCTGGTCGGGCGCGGCACCGCCGCTCTCCCGTTCGACCAGATGCACGTCGAGCAGCGCGATCACGGCGTCGGCGCCGGAGGTGGGCAGGTAGGCGACGAAGTCGGCGAGGACGCGGGCGGCGAGCTCCCGGCGCTGGCGCACGCTGAGACCCACCGGCTGGACCAGCCCGGGGCCGATCGGTGGGCCGGCGGGCGGCCGGTGGTGCCGCAGGAGGGCGGCGAGCTCGGCGCGGAGGTCCACGGTGACCTCGCGCAGCGCGCCCCAGGCGGCGGCGAGGCGTTGCGGGCC
>NZ_JALKFU020001312.1 GCF_023242965.2 Frankia sp. AgKG'84/4 | reverse complement strand
CGGCGGGAGAGGAGGACCCGGCCCGGCGGCGAACAGCGCGAGTGCCACGAGCCCGACGAACCCCATCAGCGTGATCCAGGTGGCCCAGGACAGCGCGCTGTCCGCGAACGGCCCGAGCGGCGTCGAGGGCGCGGGCAGCGCCGTCACCGACGCGACACGTGCGGCTGGCAAGGTGCATCACCTCCGTGGTTCCCACGCTTGCGGAACCGAGGTTAGGCACGCCTAAGCAGCCGTTCAATGTGGGAAGACAGACCTCCGGATCGTTGAACCCGAAACGGTTCTGCTCCGTGTCACCTGATCCGACCTTCGCCGCGGTGACCGCGATCTATGCTGGTGGTCATGGCGGACGACGCATCGTCGGGAAACGAATGGCACCAGGACGGACGCGGCGCGGCCGATTTCTTCGTCTCCTACGTTCCGGCTGATGAGGAATGGGCCCAGTGGATTTCCTGGGTGCTGGAAGAGGCGGGATACCAGGTGCTGGTTGAGGCCTGGGATGTCGTGGCCGGAGCAAGCCGGGCAGGTGTCGTGAACACCGGGCTGTCCCTGGCCCGACATGTTCTCGCGGTCGTGTCCGGAGAGTATCTGCGGTCAGCCGTCGCTGCAGCCGAATGGCAGGCCGTCTGGGCCGCCGACCCCCGGGGGCTCGCCCGCCGCCTCGTCCCGGTCCGGGTCGAGGCGTGCGAGCTGCCTGGCGCCCTCGGTCCGCTCGCGTCCATCGACCTGTTCGACAGGGACGGCGACCACGCGGGCCGCCGGCTGCTCGACCAGCTCGCCGCGGCGCGTTGCGGTCGGGCCAGGCCGGCACACGCACCGCCCTTCCCCACCGGTTCGCGCCCGCCGGGCCGCGGCGCTGGCGCACCGGGCGCGCCCGCGCGAAGCGGACCCGAGCCGGTCGGACCCGACGACCTCGAGCGCAGCGGCGTCCACGTCCAGGTCGGCGGTGACCTGACCGGTCAGCTCGTCGTCGGCTCGCACAACTCGCTCCTGCGCTCCGACGGCGCCTGACCTGTGCCCGCGCGGCCGCCTGGTCATCCGCCCAGCGGGGACAAGGTGTCGGACGGTGTCGACGTCGGGGTCGGGGTCGAGCTCGGCGTCGGGCTCGGAGTCGGGCTCGGAGTCGGGCTCGGGCTCGGAGTCGACGTCGGTGCGGACACGCTGCCCTGCAGGGCGATCGTGCGATCGACGCCGTCGCTACCCGCGATCCGCAGGGTGCCGGTCACCGCGCCTGCGGATGACGGCGGGACCAACGTGATGTCGAGCCGGCAGGCCGTCCCGCTGTCGCCGGGGATCGTGCCGGGGCAGTTGGGGTCCCGGCGCACGGAGAAGGGGGCGGTCACCCTGAGGCCGGTCAGGTCGTAGCTGCGGCCGGCGCAGCCAATGGACACGAAGGTGTAGGGCTGGGTCACCGTCGTGCCGGCCGGTGTCGGCGGGAAGGTGACCCCCGCAGGCGGCTCGGTGCCGCAGGGCACCGGCGGCGTCGTCGTGGTGGTCCGGGTTTGGCTGGTGGTCGTGCCGGCAAGGGTGTCGTCGACGCCTGTGCTGCCGTCGCGCTGCGGGAGCGCGACATGCGCCTCGGCGGTGCCGGGCCGCGTCGGGCGGAAGGCGATGGTGATGCGACACCGATCGCCGGTGAAGGTGCCCGCTGGGCAGGACGGCGCCCAGGTGATGTGGAACGCGGCGGCGTCCGGGCCGTCGAGGACGAAACCGCGCCGGTCGTAGGTGCACGCCGGGTCGAGAGTCAGTTCCTGCGCCGCCGACGTGGTGGCGGTCGCGATGTCCATGAACGAGTAGTCGTCGGGGACCGGATCGCAGTTCGCGCTGCCCGGATCCGTGCCCGGGTCCGGACCCGGACCCGTTGGCGAACCGCTGGTCACCGGCGTCACGGAGATCACCGACGCCGTGGGCGCGGTCGGCTGGCCTGACGGTCTCAGCGGAGCTGACGACGGGCTGCTGACGGGCGCCGCCGCCAGTCCGCTCGAGCGGGCGGGGCCGCGCAGCGCGAAGGCCACCCCGGCGGTCACGAGGATCACCGCCACCACCATGATCGCGATCTTCGCCGCCGCGCTGTGGCCGAGGCCGCGGGCGATGGAGCGCGGCGCGGAGG
>NZ_JALKFU020000007.1 GCF_023242965.2 Frankia sp. AgKG'84/4 | reverse complement strand
GGGGGGCGGGGGGCCCCCCCGGCCACCGACCCGGGCGGGGGGGGGGGCGCGGGGGGGGAGCCGCCGCGCCCGGCGCGGGCCTGCTCGCGGCGTGTGGCAGCGGCTCGGACAGCAGCGGCGGCCAGTACGCCGCCGGCGCGACGCCGACCGGCAAGGCCAGCCCGTACACCGGGGATCTGCGGGTCGTCGCGCTGGCCGTGGCCCTGGAGAACCTCGCCGTCGCCGCGTACACGATGGCCCTGGCGAAGGCGAAGGCCGGCGACTACGGCACGGTTCCCGCCGCCGTCGGGGAGTTCGCGACGGTCGCCCGCTCGCAGCACACCGATCACGCGAAGGCGTGGAACGGGGTACTGTCCGGCGCCAGGCTGCCGACGATCACCGGCACGCCGCTGACGATCGCCGCGAGCGAGGTCGCGAAGCTGAAGGCGACGAAGTCCGTCCCCGAACTCGCCGCGTTCGCCCTCAACCTGGAGAACGCCGCCGCGCACACCTACCTGTTCGCCATGACCAACGTGACGGGCGCCGGCGGCATCACGACCGCCGCGACGATCGCCCCGGTCGAGGCGATGCACGCGGCGATCCTGAGCTTCATCATCGGCGACTACCCCGTGCCCGACTCCTTCATCGATACCAGCAACGCCGTCGGCCCGGCCGCCCTGACCGTCTGAATCGTCTGAATCGTCTGAGAGGACGGCGGCCGCCGCCACTCCGCTTCGCGCCGGGACCCCCCTCGGCGCGAAGCGGCTATCCGTCCCTGACCCCGATGCTGCTGATCCTGGCCCGGGGGTCCGCCCACGGCCGGCCACCCCGTTCCTCGAACCGCTGCGCGAGGCTGTAGCCGACGAGAACCAGCAGGTTCAGCAGGAACAGCCAGAAGCCGACCGCGACGGCGGCGCCGATGGCGCGCTCGCCGCCGAACGGCAGGCCAAGGTCCAGGTGGAACGACAGGAACAGCACGAAGCCCTGCACGAAGCCGGCGATGAACGACCCGGTCGCGGCCGCCGCCCACAGCGTCGCCGCCCAGCCCGCTCGCGCAGGCCCCACCACCCGGTACACGTGCGTGAGCGTCGCGGTGAGCACCAGCCAGTCGACGGCGAACGCGACGAGCACCCCAAGCGCCGCCGAGACGCCGCGCTCGTCGAACAGCCGCGCGAGCATCGGCGTCACGAGCAGCACCGGCAGCAGCAGCACCGGCGCCGCGGCGAGCAGCGGCAGGACGCCGAGGCGCCCGCGCCACCCGACCAGGGTCTCCTCACTCGCCGCCAGCCGCACGAACGCCCGGCGCAGCCCCTCCCCGTAGAACGTGGCGGGCACCGCTGCCGCGATCACGACCACGGGTGACATCGTCAGCGCCGCGTCGAACGCCGAGATCACCACCCCCGGGGCGCCGAGCCCCGCCGGCAGCGCGTCGGCCAGGGAACGCCCGAACTGCGCCGTCCGGGCCCGCCCCAGCAACACGCCGAGCAGCCGCACCGCGACCAGCACCCCGGGAACGATCGAGATCGCCGCGTAGTAGGTGACACCGGCCGCGAGCAGCGCCAGGTCCTGACCGCGCAGCGCACCGGCCACAGCCCGTCCCAACGGCACCAGCCAGCGCAGCGTCACCCCCGCCTGCTACCCCCAGATCCGGGCACCGACCGTCTGATGCCTCCCGCGTGCGCGGCCGCTGGACGAAACCCTGCCTGGGAAGCCTGTTCACGGTCGACACGTATGCGAAGTGGCGGCGAGGTGCGCCACGGTGACCGTCGCCGCCGACCAGATGTTGATGTGGCGGACGCTGGTCCGCGCTGGCCGTGGGCACGACAGTAGCGCCCCATCAGGGGTTTCGCCGTCTCGCGAGCCGGGCAACGCCGGCCCCTGCCGTCAAGATTCTTGGTGGCCGCGCGCATCAATTCCGGCAGCTGCCGTCGAATGTCCCGGAATGGCTTCCCGTCGGCGCGCGCTCAGCTCGGCGTGCAGGAGATCGTGGCCTTTCGTAGCTCGTAGCTCATCAGCCCGGCGCACCAGGTCATGTCCGGGGCCCGCACGAGGCGCACATGGGGCAGGCGCAGCAGCCGGTCGAGGAACACCCGGCTCTCACTGATCGCGACCTGGGAACCGGGGCAGTGATGACTGCCGTCGCCGAAGCTCAGGTAGGCGCCGACGCCACGCACCCGGCTGGCCCGGTCCGGATCGAGGGCCAGCGGGCAGGCGCCGACCGTGGCCGGGTCGACGTTGGCGGTCCGGATGTCGATCGCGAGCAGTTCGTCCGCGGCCACGGTGCCCGAGCCGAGATCGGCGTTCTCGGTGGACCGCCGGTGCAGCATGGCGGCGACCGGCTCGAGGCGGAGGATCTCCTCCAGGATCGTGGTCTGCCCGGCCTCGTCGGCGGCGGAGAAACGGGCGCGCAGCGTGTCGTCGCCCAGCAGGTGCCAGGCGGCCATCACGATGAACTCCCGGGTGGTGACCATCCCGGCGACCGCGTAGGTCATGGACTCGGCGAGGATCGCCTTGCTCGGATAGCCCTCCTCGACCATGTGCGAGATGACGTCCTCGCGGGGCTCCTTGCGGCGGGCCTTGATCGCGGGACGGACGTCCCGGACGAAGAAGTGCAGCGCGTGTGCCACGGTCAGCAGTTGCGCGCCGAACCGGAGGGCGGGCCGCATCCCGGTCAGGCGGGTGCCGAGCAGCGTCCGCTGGATGCGCTTGGCCAGTCCGGCCCGGGTGCTGTTCGTCAGACCGATGACCTCCGCCGCCACCGCGACCGCGAGCAGGTAGCTCAGTTCGTCGAGCTGCGCGGTGCCCCGCGCCTGGAACTCGGCGAGCAGCTCGTCGGAGGTCCGTTCCATCACCACCTGGTAGCGGGTGCTGACGGCCCTGGGGGTGAAGAACCGGGCGATCGTCGTCCGGCGCCGCTTGTGCTCGTCGCCGTCGAGGAAGAACACCGAGCCGAACTGGTCGCCGCCCGGGTCCGCATGATCGGCGTGCACGCCGGCCTGGAGCATCGTCCTGCTGCGCAGGATCGCCCGGGCGAAGCCGAACTCGCCCACGACCCGCGCGCCCGGTGCGGGCACCCGCCTCTCGGCCAGGACCGCGGACTTGCGGTCGTCACGGGTCGGGTCGATCGGGCAGACGCCCGCTTCGGTACTGGTCATCATCGCTCCCGGTGCGCAGGTTGTGACGGTCGACGGCGTCGTGCGCGCGGCGGACCAGGGCCGGCGGGCATTCCTTGGCGAGTACGTCGCGCACCGTGTCCCGCAGCAGTCGCTGATCGGAATCGAACTCGAAGAGCATTCCGACCTCCAGAAGCAGAGCCGGATGTCCTTGGTCGTCTGGCGGGGGACGAGGGCGCGGCCGGGCGGCGGGGCTCAGGCCACGACGCCGCGGATCTTGAGGTCGATGACGGCGTCCTCGCCGAGGCCGAGATCGGCCAGGATCTCGTCGCCGTGCTCGTTGAAGCCGGGCGCGCGCCGCGGCACCGCCGGTACCCCGTCGTACTGGACGGGCGCCGCCACGAGCCGGAAGGGGGCGCCGGCAGCGGTCTGGCAGTCCTGGATGTAGCCGTTGGCCAGTGTCTGCGGATCGACGGCCGTCTCCAGGGTGTCCTGGACGACCGTCCACTGGCCGACGAATCCCACCAGCCGCTCCCGCCACTGCGCCAGCGTCCGCTCGGCGAACGCCTCCCGGAGCAGCTCCATCACCTCGGAGGTGCGGGCAAGCAGCGACACGTGGTCGGCGTAACGCGGGTCGGTGGCCAGTTCCGGGCGGCCGATGACGTCGCACATCGGCGCCCAGTACCGGCCGGCCTGCAGGCAGCCGAAGGCGAGCCAGCGGCCGTCCTTCGTGCGGTAGTTGGCGTACAGCGGATTGGCGCGCTCCTCTTTCGGCGGCGGCGTCCACGGGACGTCGTGCAGCAGGGACAGGCCGTAGGCGGCGCCCATCGACCAGATCCCGGTGCCGAGCAGCGAGACGTCGACGGTGGTCGCCTCGCCGGTCTGCGCCCGGTGGAACAGGGCGCCCATGATCCCACCGGCGATGGTCATCGCGCCGATCGAGTCGCCGAAGGCGGGGCGGCCGAGTTCAGGTCGAGGGCGAGGCTGCGCTTGCCGCGGTTGGAGTGCTCCAGCAGCGGGTGGACGCCCTCGGTGACCGGCGTGAGGCCGGAGGAGGCCAGGCCGCGCATGGCGTCGCCCCGCTCGACGTGCTCGATCTTTATGACGTCGGCACCCCAGTCGGCCAGCAGCGCGGACGCGGCGGGCACAAAGGTGTGCTCGGCGACTTCCAGCACCCGGACACCCCGCATGACGTCCGTCATTGGCGATCCTCCGAACCTCGGAGTTGATGTGACATTAGAATACTGACATCGACGTCAATAATAATCCAGTTCGGGCGGCGTGCGCCGCGGGTGTTCGCTCGCCGCAGGCCCCGGTGCGTCTCGTCGCGGCGGGGGTCCATGGGGTCGGAGAGGTAAGCTGACCATGCTGTTCTTGTGCTGTTGGGACCTCGGTTGAAGGGGAGGGCGGTGAAGGTGAGCACGGTGCCGGCGGCCGAGTCGGTGGAGGGCCAGCGGCCCAGCAGGCCGCGCTCGCGCAAGGGATCGCAGTCACGCGCCCGCCTGGTGGCCGCCGCGAAATCCGTCTTCGAGGACGACGGGTTTCTCGAGGCGCGGATCTCGGACATCTCCGAGCGTGCCGGCCTCTCGCACGGGTCGTTCTACCACTACTTCGATTCCAAGGAAGAGATCTTTCGCGAGGTCGCGATGGAGCTGGCGGACCTGCTCAGCTCCCCGCTGAGCACCGTCATCTTCGATCCGGCGAACACCGATCCGCCGGCCGAGCGGATCCGGGAAGGCATCCGTCGCTACCTCGCCGCCTACCGGCGGGAGGCCCGGATCATGGGCGTCATCGAACAGGTGTCGCGCTACGACGACCACCTGAACGTGGTACGCGCGGAGCGCGTCCGCGCCGACGCCGCGCTGGTCGCCGAATCGATCCGTGGCCTGCAGCGCCACAGCTTGGCCGACCCGGACCTGGACGCCGACATCGCGGCGGCCGGTCTCGGCGCGATGACGTCGCGTTTCGCGGAGCAGTGGCTGGTCCAGCACTGGCCCAAGTGCGGCCCCGAGCGGGGCGCGGACCAGCTGGCCCGGTTGTTCGTGAACGCGCTCGGGTTGCGCGACGCCCCGGCCGGCACGCCGACCGGGGCCTGATTCGACGCCGCGCCGCCGCTACGCCCCAGCCTTGGGCCGCGGGGTGACGACCAGCGACGGGATGCCGGTGAGGTGATGCCCGTCGAGCGCGGCGTGTACGACGCGGACCAGTTCGTCGGCCTCGAGCAGCGTCCCGGACAGGTAGCCCCGGGATTCCCAGATCGGGTAGACGGCGCCGGCCAGCTCCGGGTCCCAGCCGTTGGCGAACTGGGTCATGGAGTCGCCGTCCCCGCCGGCGCAGTCGCCGACGGTGACGCGGGTGAAACCGACCGTCGGGTGCTCGACCCGCCACGCCTCCACCAGCTTGTCCAGGGCGGCCTTGCTCACCGCGTACACGCCGAGCCCGGGCCACGGCGCGGTGAGCGAGGCGCTCACCGAGGACAGATAGGCGGCGCCGCCCGCGGAGGCCTCCAGATACGGCAGCGCTGCCTTTGTGATCAACGCTGCGCCGGTGACGTTGGTGTCGAAGGCATGGCGCCAGAGGTCGGGGCCGGCGTCGGCAAGCTTGACCAGCGGGCCGACGCCGGTGGCGTAGATCAGGGCGTCGATGCCGCCCAGCCCCGCCGCCGCCTCGTCGATCGCGGCGGTGCAGGATGCCTCGTCCGTGACGTCGCAGGTGATGGCGAGCGTGCCCGGGCCGGCCTCCTTCGCGGCCTCCACCAGGTTGGCGTGCCGCCGGGCCAACAGGGCGGTGTGGGCGCCGCGTTTCGTCAGGCCCACCCCGAGACAGCGGCCCAGCCCACTGGACGCGCCGACGACTACTAACCGCATTACAGACCTGCCTTCTCGTGATCCAGGGGTGCCTGGCCAGTCGGGCCGACCCCGGCGAGGCCGGCCCCCATGAGACCGCCGGCGGCGAGGATGCCGCGGGCGTCGGAACTGGAGCCGGTCCAGGAGACCGAGCCGTGGTCGAGCACGGCGACCCGGTCGCACAGCTCCAGGGCATGTCCGACCAGCTGCTCGACGACGAGCAGCGCGGTGCCCGCCGCACGCAGCCGGCTCAGGTCGTCGTAGAGCTCCGCGACGATCTTCGGGGCGAGGCCGAGGGAGAGCTCGTCGGCGATCAGCACCGCCGGGACCTCGACCATCACCCGGGCCATCGAGAGCATCCGCTGCTCGCCGCCGGAGAGGTTGCCGGCCCGCTGGTGACGCCGCCTGGCCAGCGCTGGAAAGCTCTCGTAGGCCTGATCGAGCCCGCCGCGCACCCCGGCCCGCCCGCGCACCCGCCGGAACGACAGCGTCAGGTTCTCCTCGACGGACAGGGTGGCGAACACCGACCGACCCTCGACCGCGTGGGCCACGCCCGCCTGGGCGAAGCGGTAGGGCCGCGCGCCGGTCATCGCCACCCCGCCGACCGACACCGCCCCCGCGGTCGGCCGCACCAGCCCGCTGGCCACCCGGGCGACGGTGGTCTTGCCGGCGCCGTTGGACCCCACCAGCGCCACCGCCTCGCCCGGCGCTACGGAGAGCGACACTCCGAACAGTGCTCGGAACGGGCCGTAACCGGCGTGGACATCGTCGAACTCGAGGGCGGACGTCACCGGGCTTCCTCCTCGGTCGTGGTGGCGGTCCCGGTCCCGGTCGTGGTGGCGGTCCCGGTCGTGGTGGCGGTCCCGGTCGTGGTGGCGGTCCTGGTCGTGGTGGCGGTCCTGGCCGTGGCCGACTCGGGCGGTGCGTAGGTGCCCAGGTAGGCGGCGCGGACGGCGTCGCTTGCCATGACCTCGCCGGTCGGGCCCTCGGCGATGAGCCGGCCGAAGTCCAGGACATAGGAGCGGGTGGTGAAGCTGGTCACCAGCTCGACGTCGTGCTCGACGAGCAGGATGGCGAAGCCCTGCTCGCGCTGGACCTCGCGCAGCGTCGTGGCCAGGGCCATCGTCTCGGCCCGGTCGAGACCGGAGGACGGCTCATCCAGCAACAGCATCGCCGGCCTGGTCATGAGCGCCCGGCCGACCTCGACCAGCCGGCCCTGGCCCAGGCTCAGGCGCTCGACGGGCGCGTCGGCGAGTTCGACCAGGCCGAGCAGCTCGAGGACCTCGTCGCACCGTCTGGTCTCCTCGGCCGTCGGGCGGCCGAGGCCGAGGAGATCCTTCCAGAGTCGGCCGGTGCCCCGCCGGACCCGTTCGGCGATCAGGAGGTGGTCGCGCACGGAGGTTTCCGGGAACAGCTCGATGCGCTGGAACGTGCGTCCCACGCCGAGCCGGGCGCGGCGGTGCGCGCGCAGCCGGCTGACGTCGCGGCCGGCGACCTCCACCGTGCCGCCGTCGGCGGCGAGGACGCCGAGCAGGCAGTTGAACAACGTCGTCTTGCCGGCACCGTTCGGTCCGATCAGACCGACCCGCTCACCCTCGCCGATCCGCAGCGAGACGTCGTCCAGCGCGACGATGCCGGCGAAGCGCTTCGTGATGCCGGCGGCCCGCAGAACGTCCTTCACGACCGGTTCCCCCTCATCGCCGGCCGCTGGTCGCTGGCCGCCGCGTCGCCGGCCGCCGCGCTGTCCGTGTTCGGACTGCGCCGCCCACGCGGCCGGTCGGGTCGCGCCGGCCGGCTCCGGCCGGACAGGCCGTACTCGACGAGGCCTTCCGGATGCCGGGCGAACTGGATCGCCGCCAGGCCGAACAAGATGAACAGCCACTTCCCGTCGATCGGGAACAGCGACGGGAGCGGATGGCGCTCGCGGGTGAGCCAGCCGACGACGGCGCCGTCCAGCACGAGCGGCTCGAACAGCGCGAAGGCGGCGGCGGCGATCAGCGCGCCGGGAACGCTGCGCGAACCGAGCGCGACGACCAGGACGGTCCAGAACAGGGCGGCGAACGGGGTGAAGTTGGCTCCGTAGTTCACGTCCCGCTGGGAGATCGCCAGCAGCCCGCCGCCGAGTCCGGCGATGAACGCGGAGACGGCGAAGGCGGTCAGCCGCGTCCGCGCGGCGGAGATGCCGATCGACTGCGCGCCGACCTCGCTGCCGCGAAGGGCGATCAGCGACCGGCCGAAGGTGCCGGAGCGCAACGCGACGACGGCTGCCGCCACCACCGCCAGGACGACGGCCGCGAAGACCAGGAAGGCCTTCTCGTGGGACAGGTCCCACGGCCCCAGGGTGGGACGCGGCACCGCGGTGCCGCGCAGGAGCGACGCGGCCCCGCCGCCCACCCACGACAGCTTGATCATCACCGCGTCGAAGAAGTACGCGAACGCCAACGTCGCGATCGCCGTCCAGATGCCGCCCAGCCGGCGCACCGGCAGGGACAGGATCGCGCCCAC
The DNA here is from genome assembly GCF_023242965.2 of Frankia sp. AgKG'84/4. GTDB lineage: Bacteria > Actinomycetota > Actinomycetes > Frankiales > Frankiaceae > Frankia. Next base: position 26,988 of record NZ_JALKFU020000007.1, on the reverse strand, counting down.
GGCCGCCGCGACCAGGCCGCCGAGGAGCATCGCGACGAGGACCGACATGTCGTAACGCACCGCCAGCTGATACACGGTGCAGGCGCCGATGGCGGCGAACGCGCCCTGGCAGAGCGAGATCTGGCCGCCCGTCCCGGTGATGACGGTGACCGAGAGAAAGATGATCGCTATCACCACGGCCTGCGTGACCTGGTAGACCCACAGCTGGTCGCCCCGGGTCAGGACGACGACGCCCCCGCCGATGACGACGACGGCGCCCAGCAGCCGCATGGCCAGGGCCCGCCGTGGGTCCGGTCGTCCGGCGCGGGCCGTCGGTGGGGGCTCCACGCCGGCGAGCGGATCGCCCGCGCCCTGCACCCGGCGGATGCCGGGGACGAGCGCCAGCACCGCGAACAGGACGAGGAACGGGACCGACGGCGTCAGGTTGTCCTGCACGGTCCGCACCCACGCCGAGTCCGTCCCCCACCGGGGCAGGAAGGTGTTCAGCTCGGCGATGACGATGCCCAGACCCAGACCGCCGGCGAGCGCGAGCGGCAGACTGGCCAGGCTGCCGACCGCGGCGGCCGCGATGGCCACCACCATCAGGCTGAAGAAGTCGGACGAGCCCAGGGTGTTGAACCGGGGCGCGATCAACACCCCGGCCACCCCGGCGAACAGCGACGACAGCGCCCAGGAGAACGCGGCGACCCGGCTGGCCGCGATGCCGTTCAGCTCGGTCATCCGGGCGCTCTCCACCACCGCGCGCATCCGCAGCCCGATGGGGGAGAAGCGGAACACCGCGCCCAGCCCGATCACCGCGACCAGCGCGACACCCATGTCGACGAGTTCGTTGCGGCTGAACCGGTAGAGCCCGAACACCGAGTAGAACACGTCCGCGCCGCCGGGAACGACGCCGACCGGGGTCACCCCGGAGGCCGGCTTGAAGCTGGCGATGATGTCGAACAGGTTCGGCAGGGCGACCGCCAGTCCGATCGCCACCACCAGCTTCGACACGGCGGACGCGGAACGCAGGTGCTTGAAGATCAGTACTTCCAGCGTCAGCCCGACCAGCGGCGCGAGCACGACCACCGAGAGCAGCACGGCCCAGACCGTCGGCCAGCCCCAGATCAGCCGGGCCTTGAAGTACATCGCCGCCGAGACGTAGGCCTGCGCGCCGAACGCCAGGTTGAACACGCCGGACGTCTGGTAGGTCAGCACGAATCCCAGCGCGACCAGCGCGTAGACGGCACCGGGCGGCGCGCCCTGCAGTACGGCCCGGAGGAAGTCGGCTCCGACGGAGGAGGAATCGGTCGCCATCAGCGCGGCCACCCCTGCCGGTTCAGCTGAAGTCCATGGACTGAGGTTCGGACCAGGTCGTCGTCGAGCCGGGCCAGCAGAAGAACGGTTTCGCCGCGGGCCCGACCGTCTCGAACCGGCCCTTCACGATTTTGACCAGCGAGATGCAGTCGTTCTTGTAGCCGTGGGTCGCCGGGTCCTGCTGGGTGGGTTCCTCGTGCTGGCGGCTCCAGTCGATCGGCGCGACGAGCCCGCCGCCGGTGAAGGCCGTCATCTTGTTCGTCGCGGCGATCACGCTGGCCCGCGTGAACGAGGCGCCGGCGGCCTTGATGCCCTGATAGGCCAGGTCGGCGCTGATCCAGCCGTTCATCGACAGCTCGGTGAGGGGCGCCTTGGCCCGGCCCATCCAGTCCTTGTAGACGCCGAGCTGGCTGGATCCCGCGGCCGCCTCGAACGGCCGGAAGTTCACCGCGACGTAGTCGCCGTCGAACAGGGAACCCGCCTTGCTGACGAAGTCCTGGTCGTAGGTGTTCTGATGCAGCATCGGGACGGCGCCCATGCCCTGGCGCTGGAGCTCCTGGGCCAGGGTCTTCATGCCGTTGAGGTCGAGGCAGCCGATGATCATGTTGGTGCCGGCCTTCTTCATGGCGGACACCTCCGGGCCGATGCCGTTCGGCAGGCCGAAGGCCAGCGAGTCGTTGGTGTAGACGACCTGCTGCCCGGAATCGGCGCCGTAGAGCCGCACGGACGCCGCGGCGCTGGACGCGCACAGCTTGGAGTTGTCGGTCGCGCCGTAGCCCAGGGTCGCGATGCGTGTCCCGCCGGCCTGTTTCGCGGCGAGGACGTTCTGCCGCCGGGTGCAGCCGAGGCAGGGCGCGGCGGCGGAGCCATAGACGGCGTCGTTGCCGTTCATGCTGGCCGGGTTGATCGGCCAGACGTAGAGGGGCATGCCGGCCTTGGTGATCGTCGACCAGCCGTCGGCGAGCTGGGCGGCGCTGAACGCTCCGAAGGTGCTGTTGGCGGTCGTGATCCGCAGTGCCGCCTGCTGGTCCTTCAGCAGCGCGTCATCCTCGACCTGGGAGACAGCCAGCGTGCGTCCGAAGATTCCGCCCTGGCTGTTCCGATACGCGAAGTAGGCGTTTATCCCCTGCACGAAACAGTCCAGTACGCAGGTCCCCAGGGGATTGTTCGAGCGGGTACCGAAAGCCGCGAAACGAATCTGCTTCTCGGTCACCCCCGGCGCCCCGTTCGCCGGTGCCGGCCCGGCCGGCTGATCCGTGCCGCCTGTCGAGGATGCGTTGGAACAGGCGGCCAGCGCGAGTGTGGTGGTCAGCAGAGCTGATACCGCGATCAGTAACCAGGGACGTGGACGGCGTGATCCACGAGAGCCGCGAAGCTCCATAGGTGCAGTTCCTTCGCTTGTCGCGTCAGGGACTTGTTCCGTGTTGAACCGGTCCCGTGACAGCTCAGGCGGCCGTGGGCCGGCCGACGCGCCGGTACCGGACTGTCACCGCCCGTAGTGAGAGTCCCGGGCGGTGCGGCAGTCAGAGAGTTCAAAATCACAGCATTTCGACGTCGAAGTCAGTTTTTACCATGGGCTCCGGCGGCTGGCCATCTGCTAATAGCCCGTTGGGGCTATTAGCTGCGGGTGACCATCCCGACCCGCGGAACCTGGCCCGCGACCCGTGGGGGAACGCACCGCCGGGCCGCCGGGGGAGCGGGCGGCGGCCCGGCGGCTGACGAGGAGTTCAGATCAGGGCGGGCACGGACAGTAGGCGGCCGAGATTGCCGCCCATGATGTTCTGGAGGTCGGCCGCCGGGAGGCCGGGCGGCAGGTGGTCGACGAAACTGCACGGCTCGGCCAGGCCCTCGGGATGCGGATAGTCCGAGCCGAACAGGACGTGGTCGGCGCCGATCAGCTCGATGAGCGCGCCGATGTCGTCCTCGTGGAACGGGCTGAGGTAAACCTGACGCTTCAGCGTGGTGACCGGGTCCTCGTCGAAGGACTGCGGCATCTTCTGGTAAGCGTCCGTCAGCCGGTGCAGCAGGCCGGGCAGCCAGTCGCTGCCGGCCTCCACGATCGCGACCCTCAGCGCCGGGAAGCGGGAAAACACGTTCCCGCAGGTGAAGGCGGCGAGCGAGTCCTCGACCGGGCGATGTCCGAGGGTGACGGACAGGAAGGGATCCGGTCGGAAGGGGAGCATCTCCTGCGCGCCGGTCCAGTCGCTCTGGTAGCGGCTGTACCCGCTGTCAGAGGAGTGCATCGCGACGAGGATGCCCGTGTCCACGGCCGCCTGCCAGAACGGGTCGCACTCGGGTGCCGCGAACGAGCGCGAACCCCGAAACCCCGGCACCGGCGCCGGGCGGACCAGGACGACCTTGGCTCCCCGCTCCGCCGCCCACTCCAGTTCCGCTATCGCCTTCTCGACGATCGGCAGAGTGATGACCGGGGTGGTGAAAATTCGGCTCTCGTAGTCGAAGGACCAGGTTTCGTGCAGCCATTCGTTGAGGGCGTGGACGACGACGTGCGTCAGTTCCGGGTCATGCCGCATGCGCTCCTCGAGCAGGCTCGCGAGCGTCGGGAACATCAGTGCGCGGTCGACGCCGAGCTCATCCATGAGGGCCAGCCGCGGGCCGGGCTCACGGAACGCCGGAATGCCGCGCATCGGCTTTCCGATGAGCTCGCGGAAGGACTTGCCGTCCGGGTTTCCGACCCGGAAGTACTCCTCCTGCGCTCCGGGGTGGGCGACGACGTCGAAGGTCGGGTTGGGGATGTAGTCGCTGATCACCCCTCCGATGGCAATTTTGGTCCGGCCGCGTACCTCGACGTACTCGACGGTTCCCGCGTACTTCTCCGGCAGGTGACGAGTGAAAGCATCCCGGGTCTCGTACAGGTGGTTGTCCGCGTCGAAGACCGGGAACTCGAGTTTCGATCCCATGCCTGGCAGCGTAGAAAGTTTTGACTCTGAGGTTAATATTATCTTTCTGTCGGCCCGAACGACGTGTCCGCCCAGTCGAGCAGACGCGGCGCGAGCAGGGGCCAGCGCGCGAACAGGCCCTCCACCGGCGCCGGCGGCGTGCTGCGGTCGTTCCACTCCGTGTCACTCCACGGCGGTTCCACCAAAGTGCCGCCCGGCAGCAGCCCGGCCACGCGCTCGGAGGTTTCGCGCCGGTGGTGCGCGTCGCTGGCGCCGCTGCGAAAGACGAGCGCGGGAACGTCGATCCTCGTTGCCTCGGCGTCGGACAGCCCGGGGACCGGCTGGTCCGGCCGGGGGCAGTAGGCGGCCATCCACCGCTCCATCGTGGCCAGGAACTCGTCCCGGTCCAGCCCGGCGATCCGCGCCCGGTTGGCCGGGTTGCGCCGGCCGACCTCCGCCCATTCGGGCAGGTCCGCGACCGCCGCCATCCCGCGATGCCACGCCGCCTCGAACGAGCCGGCGGCATAGTGCACGCCGATGGACATCAGACCGAACGTGCCGCCGCTGATCCACCACAGCGCCAGCCCCGCGGCGACCCGCGGATGGCGGGCGGCGGTCAGCAGCGACACCCGCGACCCGCCCGACCCGCCGATGATCACTGCCGGCGCCAGATCGAGCCCCGTGAGCAGCCCGGCCAGGACATCGGCCTGCATATCCGACTCGGTTTCCCCGGTGAAACAGACGTCCGAGGCGCCGGTGTTCGGCCGGTCCCAGAGCAGCACCCGGTTGCCCCGCGCGGCCAGCGCCTGGGCGAGCTCCCGCACGCCCGGAGTGTCCTTGCTGAACCGGCCACCTGGCGTGATCACCCAGGGCCGGCCCTCACCCTCGCCCACGATCTCGTACGACACGGACAGGTCACCGACTATCGCGACGCTCATGCGCTGATGTTAATCTTGACGTCGAAGTCAAACAACTCGCCGGGAACCTCGCGGAGTCGTCGCGGGGTACACAGCAGCCTCCCGGCGGGGACGTCGTGCACAGCCGTGGCGGCCATCCGCCGGAGGGAGCTCGCATGTCTGTATCCACTGGTCCGGAGATCTACTATGACCCGTATGACGCGGGCATCGACGCCGACCCGTACCCGGTCTGGCGCCGCATGCGCGACGACGCGCCGCTCTACTACAACGAGAAGTTCGACTTCTACGCGCTGAGCCGCTTCGCCGACGTCGACCCGGCCCTGTCCGACTGGGTCACCTACCGGTCCGGCAAGGGTTCGGTCCTGGAGCTCATCAAGGCCGACATCGAACTTCCGCCGGGCCTCATCCTGTTCGAGGACCCGCCCGTGCACGACGTGCATCGCAGCCTGCTGATCCGGGTGTTCACCCCGCGGAAGATGAACGCGCTGGAAGGCAAGGTCCGGGAGTTCTGCCGCCGCAGCCTCGATCCGCTGGTCGGCAGCGGCGGTTTCGACTTCATCCGCGACCTCGGCGCGCAGATGCCGATGCGCACGATCGGCTTCCTGCTCGGCATACCCGAGGCCGACCAGGAAGCGCTGCGCGAGAAGATCGACGAGGGCATGCGCCTGGACGACGACAACCCGGACGGGCCGGCCCCGGCAGACCTGGCGCTCGCCGCGGTGAACGAGCTGTTCTCCGAGTACCTCGACTGGCGCAGCGAGCACCCGTCGGACGACCTCATGACGGAGCTGCTCACCGCCGAGTTCGAGGACGAGACCGGCACCACCCGCCGACTCAGCCGGGAGGAGGTGCTCACCTATGTCAACCTGCTGGCCGGCGCCGGCAACGAGACGACCTCGCGGCTCATCGGCTGGACCGGCAAGGTCCTCGCCGAGCACCCCGATCAGCGTCGCGAACTCGTCCAGGACCGGTCGCTGATTCCCGGGGCGATCGAGGAACTGCTCCGCTACGAGGCGCCTTCGCCCGTCCAGGCCCGCCTCGTGGCCCGCGACGTGACCCACCACGGGCAGACGGTCCCCGAGGGCAGCGCCATCCTGCTGCTCAACGGCTCGGCGAACCGCGACGGGCGGCAGTTCGCCGACGCTGACGCCTTCGACATCCACCGGCGGATCCCGCGCCACCTCAGCTTCGGCTACGGCCCGCACTTCTGCCTGGGCGCGTCGCTCGCCCGGCTGGAGGGGCGGGTCGCGCTCGACGAGGTCCTCAACCGCTTCCCCGAATGGACCGTCGACGAGGACAACGCCCGCCAGGCGCGCACCTCGACCGTCCGTGGCTGGGAGCGGCTGCCGGTCCTCGTCGACTGACCGCACCGACCGGATATCCCGACCTGGTGGCGCCGGCGCGCCGACGTCTTGGCGCGCCGGCGTCCCGGCGCGCCGGGACGTCAACGGCCGGACGGAAACCCGAGATCGATGGCACTCGGGGTGGCATCGGGCCACCTCGAGGTGACCACCTGGGGTCGGGTGTGGAACCGGATGCCCGCCGGTCCGTAGATCGGACTGTCGCCGAACAGGGACGCCTTCCAGCCGCCGAAGGAGTGCCAGGCGACCGGCACGGGGATCGCGACGTTCACGCCGACCATGCCGACCTGGACATCACGCTGGAACCGCCGGGCCGCGCCGCCGTCACGGGTGAACAACGAGACGCCGTTGCCGTAGGGGTTGGCGTTGACCAGCGCGACCGCCTCCTCGTACGTGGCGACGCGCACCACCGCCAGCACCGGGCCGAAGATCTCGTCGTCGTAGATCCGCATGCCCGGCCTGACCTGGTCGACCAGCGAACAGCCGAGGAAGAACCCGCCGGCGGGGACGCCGACGGGCGCCGCGGCGCCGTCGACGACGACCCGCGCGCCCTCCTGTTCGGCGCCGGTGACGTACGAGCGAACCCGGTCGCGGTGCGCCGCGGTGATCAGCGGTCCCATCATCGACGCCTCGTCGTCGCCGGGACCGACGACGATGTCCGGGATCCTCGCCGCGATCGCCGCCACCAGCGGGTCCGCGGCGGCGCCGACCGCGACCACCACGGAGATCGCCATGCAGCGCTCCCCGGCCGAGCCGTACCCGGCGCTGATCGCGGCGGCCGCGGCCCCGTCGATGTCGGCGTCCGGCAGGACGACGAGGTGGTTCTTCGCCCCGCCGAGGGCCTGCACCCGCTTGCCGCCGCGGGCCGCGGTCTCGTACACGTGGCGTGCGACCGGCGTACTGCCGACGAACGAGACCGCCTGCACCCCGGGATGGGTCAGCAGCGCGTCCACCGCCGGGGCGCCACCCTGGACCACGTTCACGACGCCGTCCGGAAAGCCGGCGTCGGCGATCAGCCCGGCGAGGCGAAGCGACGCGGACGGGTCCCGTTCCGACGGCTTGAGCACGAAGGTGTTCCCGCAGGCGATGGCGCTCGCCAGCATCCACAGCGGCACCATCACCGGGAAGTTGAACGGGGTGATCCCGGCGACCACCCCGAGCGGGCGCGCCACCGTGTGCACGTCGATACCGCGGGAGACCTCGGCGCTGTACTCCCCGCGCAGCAGCGCCGGAATCCCGCAGGCGAACTCGACGCTCTCCAGCCCGCGGGCCACCTCGCCGAGCGCGTCGGAGTGGACCTTTCCGTGTTCCCGGGTGACGATCGCGGCGAGTTCATCCTGGTGCCGCTCGATGAGGTCGCGCAGCCGGAACAGCAGTCCGGCCCGCCGACTGAGCGTCGAGTCGGACCAGTCGGCGGCCGCCGCCGTCGCGGCGCGGACGGCGTCGTCGACCGTGGCTTCGTTCGCCAGGCAGACCTCGGCCGCCCGTTCTCCCGTCGCCGGGTTGTACACCGGGGAGAACGGGCCGCCGGTCGCGACAGGCTTTCCCGCTATCCAGTGGCCGATGGTCTCCATGTCATCCCGTCTGTGTGTCAGGCCGGTCAGGTGGGCTCAGAGCCGGTACAGCTTTTTGGCGTTTCCACCCATGATCTTCTCGCGGGCGGTGGTGGACAGGGTCGCCATCTTCGGCGCCACGGACCCCAACGGGTCCGGATACAGGCAGGTCGGGTGCGGGAAGTCGGTCTCGAACAGGATGTTGTCCTCGCCGACCGCCGCCACTAGGTCGGGCAGTCGGTCCCCGTTACGCTCGAACCAGAACGTCGCGTAGATGTTGCTGCGGAAGTACTCCGACGGCTTCCGGCTCAGCTTGGCGAGCTCGGCCGGCGCGTTCTCGTTCATCTCGTAGTCGAGCGTCTCGAGGATGAAGGGAATCCAGCCGACCCCGCTCTCGACCGAGACCGTCCGCAGCTGCGGGTGGCGGTCGAAGATGCCGGCGAGGATGAGGTTGGTGACGACCCGGGCGTTGCCGATGAACAGCAGGCTGCCGCCGATCGCGAGCTTGGTGTCCGCCGCCTGCGACGCCCACGGGTAGTGCCCGTAGAACGTCATCGCCGTGACGCTCGCGCCGATGTGGAAGTGCACCGGCAGCTGTGCCTGCGCACACAGGTCCCAGAACGGGTCCCAGGCCGGGCTGGCCAGGTCGGGCCCGCCGAGGTCCTGCGGGTCGGAGGTCATGTTCACGCCCCGCGCGCCGAGGGCCGCCACCCGGCCCGCCTCGCGGACGCAGGCATCGACGCTCCAGGCCGGCATCAGCGGCAGCGGCAGCAGCCGGTTGCCCGAGTTCTGCTGGATCTCGGCCATCCCATCGTTGTAGACCTCGATCGCCAGGGTGGCGAGGGACTCCTCGGCGCCCGCGACGCCCTGCCCGCCCAGCCCGATGGTCGACGGGAAGATCACCTGGGCGTCGATACCGATCTCGTCGAGCACCTTGATGCGCTCGACCGGGTCGTAGGCGCCGACATGGACGTCCTCGGTGGTCCACTCGGTCAGGACCTGGGCGGACTGCGACTTCTGGCCATCGCGGCCGATCACCGCTCCGGCGCTGAAGATGCCCATGGGCTGTCCGTCGAAGACCCACATCCGGACGCCGTCGACCGTCTCCACATGGGGCATGCGGTCGCGGTAGCTCGCGGGCGCGCGGCTGGTGAACAGGTCGGCGGGCTCCGACCAGTGCGAGTCCGCGTCGACGATGTATGGTGCGATCGCGTTGTTTGACATAGACGTCAATATTAATAACGGTCACAGTATTCCGCAATGGCTAGGCTTCGACTACTCCCCGCGACCCTGAGGACGGCGATGGATATCGATCTTGACGCGATGCTCGGTGTGCTGGCGCTGAGCCGCCTCGGCGAGAACCGCTACCAGGCGGAGAACCTCTCCCTCGGGGGCCCGGTGGTGTTCGGCGGCCAGATCCTGGCGCAGGCGATCGTCGCCGCGGCCAGCGGGCTGGACGGCCTGTCGGTCACGACGCTGCACACGGTGTTCGCCCGCGCCGCGACGGGGGCGAAGCCGCTGGAGATCGACGTCGTCCCGATCCACCGAGGCCGTTCGTTCGCCAGCGCCACGGTGACCTTCCGTCAGGGGGAGCGGGTGTGCGCGCAGGCGACGGCCCTGCTTTCCGCCGAGGCACCCGACCTGATCCGCCACGGCGACACCTGGGCGAGCGCCCCGCCGTCAGCGCCGCCGGCCGGCCGGCCGGCCCGCGGCCTGCGGACCGAGATCGCCGACGGCGTCGACATCGACGATCCGGACCTGGTCGGGCCGCCCGACCTGGACGTCTGGAGCCGTTGGGGCGGCGCCCCCGACGACCCGGCGACCAGCCGGGCACTGATCGCGTTCGCCACCGACAGCTTCCTCGTCGCCACCGCGATGCGTCCCCACCTCGGCGTCGGGCAGTCCCAGGCGCACGTGACGCTCTCCACCGGCGTCCTGAGCCACACGATCACGTTCCACCAGCCGTGCGACGCCGGTTCCTGGCTGCTCCTGCGCCAGCACAGCGACTTCGCCGGCGCCGGCCGCACCCACGGCCGAGGTGAGATCTTCACCGCGGACGGCCAGCTCGTCGCCTCCTTCACCCAGGACGGCATGATCCGCCCGATGCCAGGCGGGAGCGCCCACGCCGGCCGGCTGTGACCGAGGCGCCGGGTTCAGGCGCTGATGGGCCTGGTACCGGTGGTAACGCTGCGGATCTCCTCGACGATGGGCTCGAACAGCTCTCGTGGAAAGGCATGGCCCATGCCGGGGTAGAGCGAGAACCGGGCGCCGGGAATGCGGGCGGCGGTGTCTCGGCCACCCCGCCAGCGAATGAGCGGATCATCCTGGCCGGAGATGGCCAGTGTCGGGGCCGTGATCGTGGCCAGCCGTGGGCGGCGATGCGCGCGGGCCGCGGCGAGTTGGCGCTGGGTGGTGGATGGGTCGCGAGGGTGCCGCTCGTGGCTGACCCGGGCCGCCTCGCGGGCCCATTGTTCGGGAAATGGATAGCCGGGCGAGGCAATGGCGCGGTAGATGGCGAGCAGGGCCTCGATCTGCTCCTCGTCCGAGGAGCCTGGTCTGATCCGGGCCAGGGTGCGGAACACGCCGGGCCGGAGGTAGCGCAGAGTGCGTATCGGCCCGGCGTCCGCGGGCAGGCCCATGCAACTGATGAGAGTGCGCACCCGCTGCGGATTCTCCGCCGCCAGGGCCTGGGCGATGCCCGCGCCCATCGAGCCGCCGAGGACGTGCGCACTGCTCCACCCCACGGCATCCATGACGGCGAGGGCATCGTCGAACATGTCCCGGGCCGTGTACGCCGGCGGGACGCGTCCGAAGTAGGCCTTCCAGGGGCTCGGGCGTCGCACCGGGTCGAAGTGGCTGGACAGGCCGGTATCGCGGTTGTCGAACCGGACGACGGCGAAGCCGGCATCGACGAGCCGGGCGATGAACTCCTCCGGCCACCACACCATCTGGAAGTCCAGGCCCATCACCAGGAGCAGCGGCTCGGCGAGGACCGGATCGCCGAATACCTCGTAGGCCAGGCTCACGGCGCCGTTGTGCGCGTACCGGATGTCGTCTGCCATCTCGTGCCCCCTCCTCGGCCCCCAACTGTGAACAACGTTAACAGTTAGACTGGCGTGTGGCCACAGCCGGGAACGCGCGATCTCCGTCGGAGCGTGGGTCGCGGCCCGGCCCCGCGCCGTCGCTGACGGTGCGGGGCGTCGCCGCCGTCGCGATCGACCTCGCGGATGCCCGGGGCCTGGCCGCCGTGACGATGCGCTCGCTCGCGAGCGCGGTCGGGGTGAGTGCCCCGGCCCTGTACCGCTACGTCGCCTCGCGCGACGAACTCGTCCGCCACATGGTCGATGTCGTCTCCGCGGAGCTGGAGCACCCGCCGCCGAGCGGGGACTGGGTGCGTGACTTCACGGTTGTCGCCGAGCGCCAGCGCGTTCTGTTCCGCGCGCATCCCTGGCTCGTCGAGGCGGTCGCCTCACTGCGGATCATGGGTCCGCACGTTCTGGATCATCTCGACTGGGGTCTGGCCGTGCTCGCCGAGGTACAGGTGCCGCCGACCCGAAAGATGGAGGCGATCGCCCTCGCGAACGGCGTGGCGGCGCTGTTCGCCACGCCATCCCAGCCCGTCGGGCCGCAGGCGTTCGCCCCACTCGATGCCGGCCGGCACCCACGCCTCGCGGCGCTGCTCGCCTCGGCCGCCCCCACCCCGCCCTCCGCCGACCTCTTCGAACGGGTCCTGGAAGGCGTGCTGCGCGCAGCGCTGCAGCAGTAGTCGTCGTTGGGTTCGCTCTGTCGTGCGCGGCACGCCGGGTGGATTCGCGGTCGTAGCGCTGTCGCATCCGGCAATCCGAGCAGAGACCACCGCCGCGCCGCCCAATTCTTTCCGGGCCGCTATTGGCCGAAGGTGTACCGGAGATTGGCATTGATCAGCTGGTTGAGGCGTTTGCGCAGGTGACCGGTGACGCTCCCGTCCGGGATGGGCTCGTCGACGTACAGGGTCCACCGCAGATCGGTTCCCCCATCCCGGCTTCCCGGCAGATCGAAGTGAATCGTCGCCGCCGGGCGGCGTATCCACAAGGACGACCAGACCAGTTGGCTCGGTGACGTCGCGGACAGCACACGCGGACGCTGCTCGTCCCGCAGCAGCATCAGCCATGGCCGGGCCGGATCGCGATCTGGTTCCGTCAGGGCCTCGAAGACCACATGGGGTGGTGCCGGCTGAGCTCGCCGCCGACTCCCAATCTCGATCATGCGGCCACCCTAAACTGCGGCGACCTACCCGGCATCCGATTTTTCGCTTCGGCCCGTGGCGTGCTCCCTTGCCGCGTCCGGGTGATTCGCCGCATCATCTGGTGCTGTGGACGGTGCGATGGTAGATCCGTCCGGGGCCTCCGCCTGGAGCGACGCTGCAGCGGGCTGGGGCAGCGCCCGGCGGCCCGACCTGGCTGAGGTGGTCACGTACCTCGAGATGACCTCACGTGACCAACTACGCCCAGCGTTGGCGAGCCCTCGGTCGGTGGCACTGGAACTACTCCCGCCCGGCTCACCGCTTGTCATGCAACGACGGAACGACCCTCGATCATCCACATGCCCTGCCGAACTACCTGCGCCGCGGTTTCCGGCCGTGTCATTTTCGGCATCGCGGCGCACGCTCCTGAGCTGTCAACAGCTCCATGTCGACTCCACCCAGGTGGTCCCACATGCCGAAACTATCGCGAGGAAAGGCAACCTAATTCACGGCTGTTTCTTATTGGGACTTGACCGCCCGTGAGGCCGCCTGCACCCGGTCGCTGGACGGTTCGATGTAGCGGTAGTCGCGAGACCGGAGGTAGTTGAGGAAGTCCGGGTCGGGTGCTATGTCGTGCTCTCGTAGGTAGTAACTGGTCTCCGAACTCCAGACCCACTCGCCATCGGTCTGGTAGATGAGTGGCACCTTCTCCGGTCTGGCGGGATCAAGGATGTCCTCTGCCGGGCTGCGGAAGGTGAGGACGGTTGCTCCCTGGTCCAGATATGCGAGTAGACGATCCCGTTCCTCGCCGGGCGGCAACGCTGCGCGTCCTCGAAAAACCGGAGAGTCGCCATCCATGCCGTCGAATATTTTGGCGAATCTGATTCCATCAATTATCTCGGCCACATACCCTCATTTGTCATCTGGAAGAAACGTGATCCACTTGGCCTGGTCCGTCGGAGGCCGCGCCTGACGGTGCGTCGAACCCGTGGTGTGGGACCGTGCCGACGTTCGGGTCTCGGGTCGTCCCGCAGCTCGCCTGGCGGGCGGATCGTGCGTGTGTGGCGACCATGGGGTATTGAAAGGTGCCTGTCGGTTCGCGAGCCGGTGGGCGTGTGCCACGTATCGAGAGTCCGGAGGATTCATGTCGCAGCACTCCCAGGAGGCGCCGGAAGGTACCCATCGGGTGGTGCCGTCCCCAGCCGGGCGGACCCATCTGGTCGAGTACGGCGAGGGGCCGCTGGTCCTGTTCGTGCATGGTTTCCCCGAGTCGTGGTATTCGTGGCGGCGCCAACTGCCCGCCGTGGCCAGCGCGGGATACCGTGCGGTCGCGATCGACGTCCGTGGCTACGGGCGCTCCTCCAGACCCGGCGCCCTCGACGCGTACCGGATGACCGAACTGGTGGCGGACGCCGTAGCGGTCGTGCACGCGCTCGGCGAGCAGAACGCGGTGATCGTCGGTCACGACTGGGGTTCGCCGATCGCCGCGAACTCGGCGCTGACCAGGCCGGATGTCTTCCGCGCGGTGGCGCTGCTGAGCATTCCCTACTCCCCGCGCGCCGGCCACCGGCCCGGCGAGTCCTTCGCGCGGCTGGGTGGCGACACGGAGTTCTACGTGTCCTACTTCCAGGAGCCCGGCCGCGCCGAGGCCGAGATGGAACCGGACGTCCGCGGCTGGCTCGCCGGCTTCTACGCGGCCCTGTCGGGCGACACCCTGCCGCCCGACCCCGCGGCGCCGTTCTTCGTCAAGCGAGGCGCGAAGATGCGGGACGGTTTCCCGGTGGGCGCGGTGCCGAGCTGGCTCACCGACGACGTGCTCGACTTCTACGTCGGGGAGTTCGAGCGCACCGGCCTCACCGCGGGGCTCAACCGCTATCGCAACATGGACCGGGACTGGGTGGACCTCGCCGCGTACGACGGCGCCCCGATCACCGTCCCGGCGCTGTTCCTGGGCGGCGGACGGGACGCCGTCACCACGTGGCTGGCCCCCGCGATCGAGGCGCACGCCACGACACTGCCGGGCCTGCGCTCCTCGCACATCCTCGAGGAGGGTGGTCACTGGATCCAGCAGGAGTGCCCCGACGAGGTCAACAGGATCCTGATCGACTGGCTCGCCTCGCTGCCCTCCTGACCAGCCTGACCCGGCCGGCCGGCCGGGTCAGGCGACCGGTCGGCCGGGCCGAGCCAGACGCGAGGGTCAACCCTCGCGAGCCTCGCGCAGACGGCCGCGATTGACCTTGGTCGCCTCGCTGCGCGGAATGGCCTCGACCAACTCGATCGTCTTCGGCACCTTGTACGGCGTGAGCCGCTCCTTCGCGTAGGCGATGATCTCCTGCGCGGTGGGCGGCGCCGCCTGGTCGGTGGGCTCGATGATGGCGTGCACGCGCCGCCCCCATTCGGGGTCGCGCAGCCCGATGACAACGACGTCGGTGACCTTGGGGTGTTCCATCAGGGCCTTTTCCACCTCGGCCGGGAACACGTTCGCGCCGCCGGAGATGATCAGGTCGTCGCGGCGGTCGATCAGATAGAGGTAACCCTCCTCGTCCAGGTAGCCGACATCGCCGACGGTGCGAAAACCGTCCGGGGTCGCTTCGAGCTGTGGTACGTCGCCGAGGTAGGTCGAGCCGCCGGAGTCCTCCGACCGCAGGTAGATCTGTCCGGCCTCGCCGGGGGGAACCGGGTCGCCGGCGGCGTCGACGATCCTGATGTCGGTGCCGGTCCGCGGTCGGCCGACGCTTCCCCGGTGCGTCAGCCACTCGTCGCAGCGCAGCATCGTCAGGCCGAGGCCTTCGGTCATGCCGTAGGACATGATGATGCGTTCCGCGCCGATCAGCTTCACCCACATGTCGACGACGGACGGCGGCATCGGCGCGGCGCCCTGCAGAATCCAGCGCAGGCTGCTCAGGTCGCGGTCCTCGACGCCGGGCAGGCGGCCCATCCGCGAGAGCATCGTCGGCGTCGCCGTGAAGGTCGTGAGGTGATGACGCTCGATGAGATCGACGGCCAGGCCGGCGTCGAACTTCTCCAGCACCGTGAGGCGGTCCCCAGCGAGCATGCCGTAGAGCGTGGCGAAGGCGTTGACGTGGTACATCGGCGCGAGCACGAGAATGTCCTGCGGCCGCGGAACCGGCATCCACAGCTCGGCGAACGGGGCGTCGAAGGCCTCGAGCCGCACCGCGGGCGTCGTGCTCAGAATGATTTTCGGCGTGCCCGCCGAACCACTGCTGCAGATGCCATGCCCGTGCGGCGACACGACCTCGGGAAGGGCCGGAACCTCGCGGCCCTCGGTGCCCACGATCCAGCCGAGGTCATCGGCGCCGAGATAGACGCGTGGCTCGAGCACCTGGCGCAGCCGGGCCAGCTCCCAGTCCGGCACGTCCCACCGGATCGGGACCGGCACGGCGCCGAGCCCTGACGCCGAGGACGGATGCCAGGCATGGCTGAGCGCTCTGGCATCCGGGTGACGCTGGCTTGGTTCAGCGGCGCACGCGCGCAGCGCAACCGCGTGCAGGCCGGCGGTCAGCGGATCGGTGGCCGCCCTGCCCGTGCACAGCTGTTCAATGCGAAAATCGGCGAACCGCTCGCCGGCCACCAGCCGCCGCCCCCACCGGTACCCGGGCCCCCGTCCGCACCCTTGCCACCTGATGTGGCGATCATGCTACCCGGGGCAGTCGGTGCCCTGGCGACCGGCCCGCTACCTGTCGACGGAGGCGGAGCTGAGCGCCTTGGCGATACCGGGCAGCAGCCGCAGGCATTCGGCGCGCAACCCCGCCACGACCGCCGGTGACGGCGAGGGAGCCGCTGTCGCCCGTCCCACTTTGCGCGCAGCGCCGACCGCGTCGGCCAGCGTCGCGAGTTCCCCGCAGAGCCGGCGGAGCGGATCGCCCTCCCCGGAATGCCCGTCCAACTGGTCTCCGAGCTGGGCGAACGCCCGCATGGCACGGTCGAGCTGGTCCGCGTCGGGCACGTCCTCGAGCAGGACGGCGCTCAGTCGCAGCAGCCGTCGCGCGGCCTGCCGGATCAGCGCCGCCGGCGGCGGCCCGGCGTCGGCGCGCGAGCGCGCCAACTGCGTGCGGACATGCTCGATCCACGGCTCGACCGACGCCGCGACCCACACCGGCCCGGCGGCCAGTTCGTCATCCGGCGGCGGCATCCCGCGGCTCAGTCGCCGCCGCCACACGGTGACGAGCTGGCGATCCACGCCGAGCGAGTCCGCGATCTCCGCGATCCCGTAGTACCGCCGTCCGCTGCTCATCCGCCTCCCATCCGACCTTTTTCCTGACGTTGAGTGTCAGGTCAGCAGTCGTTCCGTGGGTCTCCACGGATGACATCAACGCTATCAGGAAGGACGCTCACCCGGTGGCCATTGACCAAACCCACGGCAGGTCCGATGTCAGGTAAACCGAACCGTCACGCGAAGACCTCGACAGGGCATCGGGCGACGCCGCCGCATTCGATCCGAGCATCGCTGGTGATCAGGGGCAGCCTCAGGGCCTCGGCGAGGGCGACGTACTGGGCGTCATAGGCGCTGAGGTTGTGGTGCAGATCGCGGACCCGTGGCCAGAGGACCAGCGTCTCGTGGCGCACAAGCGGCAGGCGCCGGTAGTCCTCCACGGCCTTCTCGGCCTCCGGCCGGCTGAGCTTGTGGCCGCGGACCATCCCGAAGAGAGCCGAGACCAGCTCGTAGTCGAGCAGTCCTGGCGCGGCGAGTGACGCCAGGCCCTCCAGGCGACGGCGCACCGCCTGCCCCGCCGGACTGTGATCAGTCAACGTCCGGACCAGCGCGGAGCAGTCGATCACGGCCTCGGAGCGGCTCACCGGCGGTTTCGACCCTCGTCAATCGCGGCGAGAATGTCCACGGTGGACAGGTCGGACCGTACTTCTGGCCGGCGCTGCGGCGGTGGCCGTCCTTCTCGGCCTCGGCCGCCTGCGCCTCGAGCTGGTCGGCGACGGCGGCCCACGCGGCCATCAGCTCGCGGGTGCCGACGTCCGCGCCCTGGGCGGCCAGCTCGCGCAGCGGCCGGCACGCGCGGTCGACCTCGTCGATCAGGCCGCCGCTGTTGAGCGTCGCGACGACGCTCATGTTCCAGACGTAGTTGCCGGGAAAGTATTCGAACATCATGACCTCGTCGTGGGATGTCGATCGGGACGGTCAGGTCGTGCTGACCGGCGTCGGTGGGAGGTAGGACGGTCGCAGCGCGTCGGAGACCGCCTTGGCGCCGCCGTGGGAGCTCGCGCCGCCGTCGACGGGAATCTCGGCGCCCGTGACGAACGAGGCGCCGTCGCCCAGGAGGAACAGGACGACGGAGGCGACCTCCTCGGGGGCGCCGGCCCGGCCGAGCGGCGTCTGCGCGATCGAGGCGTCGCGGAACTCGGGGGGCGCGGTCGCGGTCATCGCGGTGTCGATGAAGCCCGGATGGACGGCGTTCACGCGGATTCCCCGGCCGGCGAGTTCGAGCGCCGCCGCGTGGCTGAGGCCGCGGAGGGCCCACTTGCTGGTCGTGTACGCGACCGGGTAGTGGCCCTGCAGCGCGGCGAGGGACCCGATGGTGACGATCGAGGCGCCCGCGGGCATGAGCGGGGCCAGCGCCTGGATCGCGAGCAGCGGGCCGAGAACGTTGACGGCGTGGGTGTTCGAGAAGGCCTCGGGGTCGACGTCGCCCAGGCGTGCCCGCCAGGTGACACCGGCGCAGTTGACCAGCCCGTGCACCGGCTGACCGTCGAGCCCGGCGACGAAGGCGGCCCACTGCGACTGGTCGCGGACGTCGAGTGCGCGCACCCGCGCTGAGGGCCGTTGATCCAGGCATAGCGGCGTGCCGCCGGCCGCCGCGACGGCGGACGCGACCGCCGCGCCAATCCCCGCGGCGGCGCCGGTGACGACGACGGTGCGTCCGGCGAGCGGGAAGGTGGCGAGTCTCATCGTGGCCTCTCAGCGGCGACAGGTTATGGATAGGACTCTTGCCGCCGCCGTCAGGTGGGGGAAACCCGTTCTGGGGATATCTCGTATTCGCAACGCTGATGGCGCGGCAGCTCGCCGCGGCGAACGGCGAGCTGCCGCATTCCTCATTCCTCATTCCTCGCCCGGCCTACCGGGCCCGCCCGGCGCCCGGAAACGCGCGGGCCGCGCCGCGGTGTCAGCAGGACTCCCGCTGGTCGGTCGCGCTCAGTCCACGATGAGCGCGAGCTGCCGGTTGATTGTCTTCGGGTTGGTGTCGCCGGCGACCTTCTGGAGGAAGGGCGTGTGATCGAAGATGAGGTCGCGCACCGGGCGCAGCGGCGCGGGCAGGTGGTGGAAGACCTTGCCGAGCATCCACGCCTGCTGGACCTGGTACGCGGTGTGCGGCTTGCGCGGGTCCTCGTAGGACTGCAGCGCCGTGCGCACGGCGGAAAGGTCGGTCAGATCGAGCCCGCGCAGCGCGCGGCCGATGAAGTAGCCGTCCTCGATGGACATCCCGGCGCCGTACGCGGCGTAGGGCGAGGTCGGGTGGGCGGCGTCGCCGGCCAGCGTGATCCGGCCCTTGGACCACTGCTTGAGCGGCTTGCGATCGCGCAGCACCCAGCGCTGCACGTCGCGCGGTTCGGTCGCCGCGATCAGGCCGGGCAGCGGTGCCGGGAAACCGGTGGCCAGCCGCGTCGCGGCCGCCTTGAGGTCCGGCGGCGCCGGGGCGTCGGGGTCGGTGGCGGTGAGGACCCACCACTGGTTGCCGTCGCGGCCCTTGTGCCGGATCGATGTCCAGCTGCCCTGGACGGTGCGGTTGTGGCTCAGGACGCACATGTTCGGCGTCGTGCCGTCGACCTCGTCGAAGGTGAATCCGCCGAAGACGTGCAGCCGGTGTTCGCGCTTGGGGGCGTCGCCCCACAGCGTGCGGCGCACGAGTGAGTCGATGCCGTCGGCGCCGACCAGCACGTCATGCTCGGCGCTGGAGCCGTCGGAGAAATGGAGCGTGACGGCGCGCTCGTCCTGCTCGATCCGGTCCACCTGCTGGCTGAACCGGATCACGCCCGATGGGACCGCGAGAAGTAATCGTTCGTACAGCTCGGGTCGTAACAGGCCGATGAATCCGCCGCCGAAGGCGGCCCGGACGTCCGGGTCCTGCTTGACGTCGACCCGAACCTTCCCCCGGATGTTGCGGAACTGCGAGTCCGTGGGCGCGCCCAGGTCCTCGATGTCCACGCCGAGCAGACCGAGCGCCTTCAGCGGCGGTGGCCACAGGTTGAGGATGTTCCCGGCCGGCCGGGCCTCGCGGTAGCGCTCGTAGACCGTCACGTCGTGCCCGGCCTTGATCGCGCCGAGCGCGGTCGTCATGCCGGCTGGTCCAGCGCCCAGGACCGCGACCCGGCCGGGAGGAGGGGTGGGACGAGTTGCACTACTCATCACGGGCACCTCGGAAGTGGACAAACAGTAGTATGCACTATTGTTTGAGTAGATTGCCGGGCGCCCGGCCGCGGAGTCAAGCTCTGCCGCGGAGTCAAGCTCTGATGGAGGACTTTCTGGGGAGAATGTGCTGATGGACGAGCTCGGCCGGAGCCCGGCGGCCGACCTGGAGCTGCGCCCCCCGAAGCAGGCACGCAGCCGCGAGGCGTGGCAGCGAGCCCTTGACGCTGGCGTCGCCCTCCTGGAGGAAGACGGGTACGGCGCTTTCACCATCGCGGCCCTGTGTGATCGGGCGCGGGTCGCGCCGCCTTTTCTCTACGCCCGCGCCGCCAACAAGGACGCACTCTTCCTGGCCGTGTACGAGCACGGCGTTGGCCGACTGCGACGCGAGCAGGAGGTCTTCGCCGACGCCGCGCGTTGGGCGCCGCTGGCGCCGGCCGAGCTCGTCCGGGCCGCCACCGCCGAGATGCTGCACATCGCGTTACGCCATCAGCGGTTCCTGCGCGCGATCGTGCTGGTGTCCTCAAGTCATCCGGAGGTGCGGCGCCGCGGGTCCCGCTACGGCCAGGATCTGGGTGAGGGCTTCGCGCGGGTGCTGCGCCCGCGTGCCGCGGCCATGACTCACGACGATCCCGAGGCCGCCATCTGGTCCTGTTTCGCCACCTCTTTTGCCGCCGCGATGATCCGTATCGCGTACGGCCCCGGCTTCGCGACGCCCAACGCCGTCGACGACGAGGACTTCGTGCGCGATCTGGGGGAGACGGCGGCGCGCTACCTGCTGGGCGAGGTCGTTCGCTGAGGGCGCTGAGCGCTTTCTACCGCATGCCCGTGGACGATCGTGGTGTTAGCGTTCACTGCTGTGCAGCCGGTGACAACTGAGGCGGCGGCCGAACCGACCGTCAGCTGTGACCCTCGCAGGTACCGGGCTCAGGCCTGGTGGGGCGAGCGTCTGTTGGCAGAGACCGACGAGGCGCTGCGAGCGCGCGAACCGGGCCAGCTCCCGGTGTTGTACTTCCCCCGCGCGGCCCTACGAGTCGGCCTTCCACTCGGCGCCGGGGCCGCGGTCACCTGCCCGGTCAAGGGCGAGGCCGTCCAGTGGGACCTGGAGGGAACGGTCCGTCGGGTCGCGGCCGGTTGGCACGATCAGGCCAGTGACGCCGAGGTCGACGGTGTCGGCGCGGCCTGGAGCTTCACCGCGCCGGCGCCGGGCCTGGAGTGGCTGGCCGGCCTGGTCGCCTTCGACCACGACCGGGTCCGGGTCGAGCTCATCGACGGCCCCTGGCCCGGCTCGACCGGGTCCGCTGTCACCATCAAGACCTTCCCGAACTGGGGCGACGCCGCCGACCTCATCGACGTCATGGACGTGCGCCCCGACGGGGAGCGGCGGTATGTCAGCACGGCGCTGGCCGACCCGCGCCGGCCGGTCGTCGAGGGCAGCCAGATGCTGGGGCAGGCGATCGTCGCCGCCGGCCGCCACGCGCCCGGTCGGCGGGCCGTCTCGGCGCACATGGTGTTCCACCGGGGCGCCGACGCCCGGCTGCCGCTGGAGTTCGACCTGGAGGAGGTCAGCTCCGGGCGGACGTTCACCACCCTCGTCGTCCACGTCAGCCAGGACGGTCGGCGCCGAGCCAGCGGCACGCTGCTGCTGGACGCGACCGCGCCGGACCTGATCCGCCACGCCGACACGCCACCGCCGACCGCCGGTCCGCTGGACTGCCAGCCCGAGGACATGGCGGTGACCGGCCGGGACATTCGGATGGCCGCCGGCGCCTACAGCGATGATCCCCATGCGCCGGTCGGCCCGCCGGTGATCGACACCTGGGTCCGTTTCCGCGACGTCCCCGACGACCCGTACCTGCATGCCGGGCTGCTCGCCCAGTTCACCGGGCACGTTTCCATCGCCGCCGCGCTGCGCCCGCACGCCGGCGTCGGCCAGGCCGAGGCGCACCGCACGCTGTCGATGGGGATCAGCGCGATCGCGATCTCGCTGCACGGCGATGTCCGGGCCGACGAGTGGATGCGCTACCACCACCGCTCGACGTTCGCCGGCGCCGGCATGACCCATTCGGTCTGCGCGGTGTATGCCGAGACCGGGGCGTTGCTGGCCTCGTTCAGCGTGGACGCGATGGTCCGCGGCTTCGGCGCCGGCCGCTCCGGTGACGGCCGGACGGCGATGTGAGGGAGTTCCGATGAGCCTGACCACCGGCAGCGGGCCGCTCGCCCCGAACCCGGCCGGCCGCTTCAGCGCGCCGGTGCCGGCGGCGGTGGTCTACGTCGAACCGTTCCGGCGCCGCGTGCGGGGGCGCTCCGGCGGCGTCGTCGTGCTCGACAGCGAACGGGTGCTGCTCGTCCACCAGCCGCGGCGGCCGCCGACGTACGCCTTCGCCGCCGCCGACGTGCCGGCGGCGCTGGGTACCCCGGAGCCGGCGGCCCCGGGCTACGTCCAGGTGCCGTGGGACGCGGTGGAGGAGTGGTTCGAGGAGGAGGAACAGATGTTCTTCCACCCGCGCAACCCCTACCACCGGGTCGACAGCGTGCGGACGACCCGTCGGCTGCGGGTCGAGCTCGCCGGCGTCGTCCTGGTCGACACGACCGACACGGTCGGCGTGTACGAGACGGCGCTGGAACCCCGGCTGTACGTCGCCCGCGCGCACGTCCGGACCGATCTGTTGCGCCCGAGCGCGGCCGACACCAGGACCTACTGCCCGTACAAGGGTGTCGCCTCGTACTGGGACGCCGTCATCGGCGACACGGTGGTCGCCGACGTCGCCTGGTCATACGAGCAGCCGCTGCCGGAGTCGACGCCGATCGCCGGCCTCCTCAGCTTCGACGAGACGAAAACACACCTCGAGGCCGACCTGCCGGCCCCAGCCGACCTGCCTTGGAGCCCGTGAGGAGGGCGGCACTCCACGGGACCACGAAAGCTTCCGGAAGACCGTCACTGAAAGTCATAAAAACTGGTGGGAGCGGGTGCGCCGTCAGGGACTTGAACCCCGAACCCGCGGATTAAGAGTCCGCTGCTCTGCCAATTGAGCTAACGGCGCGTTGCCTGCGCGTTCCCTTGCGGTTGCTGCGCTGACATGAAGAACTCTACCAGGTCTGGGTGCGGTCGTGGCAGGAGGGCGAGGGGCTGCTCCGGGGAGGCGACTCTCGGTCGCGGAGGGTGGGAACCGGGGCGAGGCGGCGGAGTGCCCGGCAGGCGGTCCGCGATCCGGGCACCTGGCTGCCGGATCCCAGACCGTGACGGTCGCCTGCCACGTGTGTGTGGCGGCCGTGGCGGCAGCCGCCAGGCGCCGCGCGCCGAAGCGCGCTAGGCGAGGAGTCGGACCTCGGTGTCTCCGGTCAGGTGCCATGACCGTCGGATGAGTGAGAACTCACCCACGGCGATGATCGAAACTTTCTGTTCGTGGGCGCGGATCGCCAGCTGGTAGGCGTCTCCGGACAGGGCCATTTTCACTCGCCGTCGCGTCTGGCCGACAACACCATCAATCACCGCGAATCCGCCTTCTTCGTCCTTCGCCCGTTCCAGTCGGATGACCTGGCCGATGACCTCGTTGCGAGCGACGATCGGGCGCCTTCTCAACGACTGGACGGTCTTCTCTACCTGCTCTGCCTCAGGTCGTGGAACCACAATCCGGCTGGGGATTTCTGGATTGGCTGGTATTGAATGTGAGAACACGAACGAGAGGTCGAGGGAGCGAACTCCCTCCTGCTGCCCCATCGCGCCGATCGATTCAACCATTTCGGCGCTGGTGCCACGCTCGACGGCCTCGTCGAGCGAGATGTTTCCGCTCGGGTCGAGAAGCTCGCGGGTCGCGTCCAGGCCCGTGGCCAGAGTCTCCACCACCTGGCGGGAGAAGGCGACAGGGCCGGAGACGGCCTTCTGTGTTTCGGTCAGCCACGGGGCTTGGGCCTGGTCGAGGGTGGCCGGGTCGGGATCCTCGTGGTGAACGAAGATCGGTAGGACGAAGCTGCCTCGCAGGGTGTGGCCCAGCCTGAGGTCATTGGCCACGAAGTCCGTCGCGGCGCTGGGTCTCCTGCCGGGGTTCGAGGGCCGCGGCCTGATCGCACTGCAGGCGGCGACCAGCATCATGCGGGAGATGCCGGCCAGCAGGATCTGTGCCTCGCCGAGCGGTATGGAGTCGTACGGGGTGAGCTGATCCGCTCGCAGCAGGACGATGTCGTTCTGCGAGCTGACGATTCTCAGGGGAAGCGCATCCTGCTCGATGTGGTGTACCGCGGAAATGGTGCCGAGCGCATCCCGCAGGCGTGGGACGAAATCACGATAAGTCCGGTCGAAGGGGAGCATCAGGCTTGCGTCGAGGCGCACGTTCTCCCAGATGGCACTTACGTCGTGAACATAGCTAGCTCTTTGCCATCCGTTGGAACGTAGGAACGATTCGATCTCGTGGGGATCCACGTCAAGAGGAAGGGGATCCTGGATGCTCGGCGATTCCACGCTCACGGCCTTCCTCCATTCCCTATTCGGTGAAGTATCCCCAGGAGTTGCTCTACATCGTAGTTATTGTGGCGGGGCAGCACTACCGTTTTGGAGGATCCGGTGGTCGCCTCGTGTCCCTCGACGCAGGTCCAGAAGGCGCTGCCCGCCAGGATCATGTGTTCCGGCGTCGTGGTCAGCCACTGGGTGACGTCGTCCGGGACAAGGAGAACGACCAGGATTTTTCGGTTATAGGACTTCGGGTTTCGTAGCGCATCGTAGTGACCGCGTGGCAGTCGCCAGTGCACCCCATCGTCCCGCAGAACGTCCTGGGAGGTGCACTTCATCTGCACATCCACCACGGAGGAGCTATAGCGTCGGTGGCCGGCGACCTGTCGCACGGTGTAGTCGACGGCCTCGACGTCGGACCGCAGCTCGGAGATCGTGCACCGTGCCGCCGCCGCGATCGCGTAGGTGAAGGCGAGGCTGAAGGCCTGCATGCACTCCGACGCGTGGAGCGTGCCGTAAGGGACTCCGGTGGCCGTCCGCATGGGCGGCCACTGATTCGGGCCCGCGGGCTCGGTCGCCACTCCACCCCCTGCGATGCCACCTAACGTCGGCAGATCGACACTATACGTCGCAAGTATGGATTTTAGGGGCGCGGGATCGACGTGCGGCGGCCCGCTTGGCCTGCGGCCTGGGGCGGCGGGGCGTGCTCCGGGGCCGGCGGCCGGGCATCAGACAGGTTGCGGAACTGTTGCAGCGACAGACCACGCCGAAAACCATGGATAGCGGGTCGTGCCGGCTGTCGTCCGACGTACGGTCGGAGACGGAGGGCATAGGCCCGGTCGTCGCCGCTGTCGATCTGGAGGTCCGCCGCGAGCACCGAAGCGTCCCCATCAGCACCTGAGGTGTCCCCGCTCGACCGTGGGGCGCCCCTCTCGCCGTTGCCGATCCGAGAGCAGGATGAGAATCGGCAGCGTGAGCGACCCCTGACGAGCCCCGCCGGCTCTGGCCGAGACGTCGGTGACCCGCGACCCACGCAGGAGACCGGGTGGGTTCGGCGGCTGGGGCGGCGGTTGTGGGTGTATCGCCGCAACACGATTCTGGCGTTCGGCGGGGCGTTGCTCGCGACGCTGGTGACCGCGGCGGTGCCGCTGGTGGAGCGGCAGGTGATCGACAACGTTGTGGTGACGCATCGCCACTCGATCACGCCGTATCTGATCAT
This sequence comes from Frankia sp. AgKG'84/4, assembly GCF_023242965.2. Taxonomy (GTDB): domain Bacteria; phylum Actinomycetota; class Actinomycetes; order Frankiales; family Frankiaceae; genus Frankia. The sequence continues at coordinate 1,701 of NZ_JALKFU020000007.1, read as the reverse complement.
GTTGCTGGTTTCCGGCGTGGTGATCTTCGGGGCGGCGTTCCTGCGGCGGTCCTTCGGCGGGCGGCTGTCCCTCGACGTCCAGTACGACCTGCGGGATGAGGTGTTCGGCACGATCGAACGGCTCGACGGGGCCCGCCAGGACGCGCTGTCCACCGGGCAGGTGGTGAGCCGGGCGATCTCGGACGTCACGGTCATCCAGGGGCTGTTGTCCTACCTGCCGATGGTGTCGGGCAACCTGGTGCTGTTCATCGTGTCGCTGGTCGCGATGGCGTGGCTCTCGCCGTTGCTGACGTTGATCGCAGTGGCCATGGGGCCGGCGCTGTTCCTGCTCGGGTCGCGGGCGCGGCACACCGTGTTTCCCGCGACGTGGGCGGCGCAGCAGCAGGCGGGCGAGGTCGCCGGCGCCGTCGAGGAGTCCGTCGCGGGCGTGCGCGTGGTGAAGGGGTTCGGGCAGGAGTCTCGCGAGCTCGACCGGGTCGCCGCGCACGCGCGGGTGCTGTTCGCGCTGCGGATGCGGGCGGTGCGGATCACCAGCAGGTTCGCAGCGGCGATGCAGGCGGTGCCGGCGCTCGGGCAGGTCGCCGTGCTGGCGCTCGGCGGCTGGCTGGCGCTCACGGACCGGATCACCCTCGGCACCTTCCTCGCGTTCAGCACCTACCTCGGCGCCCTGATCGGCCCGACCCGCACCCTCGCGGGCCTGCTCACCGTCGGCCAGCAGGCCAGGGCCAGCACCGTGCGGATCTTCGAGATCATCGACTCCCGGCCGACGATCACCGACGCGCCGGACGCGATCACCCTCGGCGAGGCCCGCGGGCTGGTCGAGCTGGACGGCGTCACCTTCGGCTACCAGCCGGACCGGCCGGTGCTGCGCGACGTCAACCTGCGGATCGAACCAGGGGAGACCATCGCCCTGGTCGGCACGTCCGGCTCCGGCAAGTCGACGATCTCCCAGCTGCTGCCCCGCTTCTACGACCCGCAGGCCGGCGCGGTCCGCCTCGACGGCCACGACGTCCGCACACTGACGCTCAGGTCGCTGCGCGCGCAGCTCGGAATGGTCTTCGAGGACAGCTTCCTGTACTCCGACAGCGTCCGGGCGAACATCGGCTACGGCCGGCCGGACGCCACCGAGGAGCAGATCGTCGCCGCCGCGCGGGCCGCCCAGGCCGACGGGTTCATCCGCGCCCTGCCCGACGGCTACGACACGGTCGTCGGCGAGCAGGGGCTCACCCTCTCCGGCGGCCAGCGCCAGCGCGTCGCGCTCGCCCGCGCCCTGCTCACCGACCCGACGGTGCTGATCCTCGACGACGCCACCTCGGCGGTCGACGCCGGCATCGAGGCACGCATCCACGCCACCCTCGCCGAGGTCATGCGCGGACGCACCACCCTGCTCATCGCGCACCGGCGTTCGACGCTGCACCTCGCCGACCGCATCGCCGTCCTCGACGCCGGCCGCATCGTCGACCTCGGCACCGAGGACGAACTGGCCGCCCGCAGCCCCCTGTTCCGCGCCCTGCTCGCCGGCCCCGGCGACACCCTCGCCGAGCAGGCCCCACCCGACCCCGCCGGCACTACGGCCGGGATCGCGCCCGGTGCCGCGGCCGGGATCGAGCCGGCCGTGGCGCTGCCGCCGTCCCAGCAGGGTCCTTCCGGGCCGGCGGCGGCCGTGGGGAACCGGCCCGCGGAGCCTGGGTCGGCTGGTGG
>NZ_JALKFU020000079.1 GCF_023242965.2 Frankia sp. AgKG'84/4 | reverse complement strand
CCCCCCCCCCCCCCCCCCCCCCCCCCCCCCCCCCCCCCCCCCCCCCCCCCCCCCCCCCCCCCCCCCCCCCCCGCCGCACCGACGTCAGGACTTGATCAGGTCCGTGGTGTTGCCGAGCACGGCGATCTGACCGTTCTTGACCTGGTAGATGAACACGTTCGAACCCTTGACCTCGCCGCTGGGCTCGAAGGCGATGGTCTTGGTGATGCCCTGGTGGTTCACGCTCGGGAACGCCTTGAGGACCGATTCGCGGCTCACGTCGGCACCAAGCTGCTTGAACACGTCCACCAGCGCGAGGGTGGCGTCATACGCCTCACCGGAGTAGGTGCCGGGCTTGGCGCCGTTGTTGACCTTCTTGAACGACGCGACGAACGCGGCGGCCTTCGGGTCGGAGTTCGCGTCACCGCAGGGGCAGGTCAGGTAGGTGCCCTCGGCCGCGGCGGCACCGGCCTGCGCGACGTACTGCGGGTCGAGCGCACCGTCACCGCTGACGATCTTGCCGGCGAAGCCCTTGTCCTTGAGCGCCTTCGACAGCAGCGCGAGCTCGGCGTAGTAGCCCGAGTAGTACAGGACGTCCGGCTTCGCCGCGATGATCTTCGTGGCCTCGGACGTGTAGTCCTTGGTCGGGTTGATGCCGTCGTGGATCACCGTGGCGCCCTTGGCCTTGAGCTCCGGCTCCAGGGCGCCGGACAGGCCGGTGCCGTAGTCGCCCTTGTCGTCGAGCGAGTAGACCGTCTTGGCCTTGAGCACGGTCGCGACGTAATCGGCCGCGGCCTTGCCCTGCACGGTGTCCGGCGCGATGACCCGGTAGAACGTCTTGAACCCGAGCGTCGTCAGCGCGGGGTTGGTCGCGGACGGGCTCACCGACAGCAGACCGGCCTCGGTGTAGTTCGGCTCGCTGGCCTTGGTGGCGCCGGAGAACATCGGCCCCACCACCGCGACGACCTTGGAGTTGTCGATCAGCTTCTGGGCCGCGGTCGGACCCTGGTCCGCCGAACCGGCGTCGTCCGACTCGACGAGCTTCAGCTCGAACGGCGAGCTCGCGTCGGCATTGACCTCCGCGATCGCGGTCCGCATTCCGTACAGCGCGTTCAGCCCGAGCTGCTGGTTGTCGCCCGAGAGCACACCCTGGAAGCCGATGGTGATCGTCTTTTTCCCACTGGCCGAGCTGTCACCACCGCTGCTCCCACAGGCCGCTGCCGACAGCGTCACTGTCGCGGCCAGGGCTATCGCTCCAAGGAGCGGGCGCCTACGCATCGATGTTCCTCCTCCGGTCCGGCCGGCCACGACCACACTGCCGTCGCCCGACCAAGCTGTTTCGCTTCCCCCGCGCGACCGGCGTCTCGCCGCCGATCGCGCTCGCCGCACGTGAGCTGGCGGCAACCTAGTCCTCCGAGCAGATCGCCCGAAAGTAGCCACAACAGGTTGTTACACCGGTGACATATTCAAGGACGTTAGGCGCGCCGCCGTTCATCTACGTGGGTGCGCGGAGGGTGATGTCCCACCGCAGGCCAATGGCAGCGAAACAGCACTGATATATGTCCCTACCAGGAAGGTTGACTGCTATTAGGTCTCGCGGGCGGCCGCCGCCAATACGGAGCGACACCGGCGACTGTCGCCGCCGGACGAATGTAAGACAACTCACCGAAATCACCTGGCAACACGCCCCGATATTCCGCGACGTCATCCGCGGTCTGATCGCCTAGGGCGAGGGTGTCGTGCCTGCCCAGCGACTGCAGCCAGCGTCCGGTCCGGGCCAGGGAGACCTGGACGTGCCAGCCACCGCCCTCGCGGGCCCGGCGAGCCAGCGCGTCCAGCACGCCGTAGGCGGCGAGGTAGCCGGTGGCGTGATCGAGCGCCTGCGCGGGCAGCGGCACCGGGCGCACCGATCCGGTGGCCGCCGCCGCGCCGAGTGCGAGCCCGGACGCGGTCTGCACCAGGCTGTCGAACCCGCGCAGCCCGCACCACGGCCCCCGTCGCCCGTAGGCGCTGATGGACGCGTAGACGATGCCGGGCCGCAGCCGTGTCACCGCGGCGGGCCCGAAGCCCAGCCGGTCCAGGGCGCCCGGCCGATACGCCTGCAGGACGACGTCCGCGGTGCTGATCAGCTCGCGCAGTCGATGTGCGTCGGCCGCCACCCGCAGATCGAGGCGGGCGTTGCGCTTGCCGAAACCGGTATCGGCCAGCAGGCTGCCCATCTCCGGCAGGTGCGCGGCGCCGATCCGCAGCACGTCCGCGCCATAGGCGGCGAGCGTGCGCCCCGCGACCGGGCCGGCGATGACGCGGGTCAGATCCAGCACCCGCAGCCCGGCGGCGGGCCCGGCGGCCATGGCCCGGACGGGCGGTAGCGGCTCCGCCTCGGTCTCCCCCAGCCGGGTGATCTCCACCAGCGGTAGCCCGTCGAGCGCGCGGGCCTGCTCATGCGCCGCCCAGGCCCGCTCCGGCCGGGCCATGGCCGCGCACATCCCCGCGGCCCGCAGGTCCGCCTCCAGCGACGGTGCGTCCAGGCGGCGGATCGCCCGGGCGACCGCCTCCGGGTCGTTCGGCACGCCGAGCAGCGTCAACACCCCGTCGCGGTGGTGCGGAAAGTTGCAGTGCAGCTGGATCCACCGATCATCGGCGGTGCGGTAGTAGCCGGAGACCGGATCCCACGGCGATGGCGGCGGGCGCCCGTCGATCCGCAGATGACGCTCGCTGCGGAAGACGGCGGCGGCATGGCGGGTATCCACCGTCACCGGCACGTCCGTGTCCCTGTCGCCGAAGCCATCGCCGTCGCCGCCCGCGTTGGCGCCGGCGCGGGCGGCCGAGAGCCGTCCGGCGCCGACCGCGGCGGCCGCGACCGATGTGGCGGCGAGCGTCGTGACCCGGTAGAGGCTGGGCAGCACGTCCGCCGGGCCGGTCACCGTCAACCGGGCGGCGACCCCCGGTTCCCCGACGAGCAACGCGAGCTGCTCGGCGACCCCCGGACCCGGCGTTGGGCGGTACGCGGGTGCGCCGGGAATGATGGTGCCGGGCTCGCCATCGGGTGGATCGACGCTCATGCTGGGCACAGTCCACATTCTGTCCACATCACCACCCGGTCGCAGTCGAACTCGTTCCGCGCTGCCTTGACGTGCCTCCGCCTGGCAGCAGGGCGGCGGGACCGCTGTCAGGCGGTGACCAGATGCCGCCAGCACCCCGGAGGGTGGGGCCGTCGGCGGCGGGAAGGCTCCGGATGGGTGCCGAACCGTCTCTCTACGACGTGCTCGGGGTGGCGCCGGACGCGACCGACGAGCAGATCCGGCACGCCTACCGGGCCGCCGCGCGGCGCACCCACCCGGACGCCGGCGGCCGCGCGCCGGCCTTCGCCCAGGTGAACGTCGCCTATCGCGTCCTGGCCGACGTGCGCCTGCGGCGGCAGTACGACCAGCGCCTGGCCGCAGGCCCCCGGCCTGGCGCATCCGGACCATCGAGCCCGCCCGGCGGGACGAGCATGGCCCCGCCCGGCGGGACGAGCATGGCCCCGCCGGGGGCCGATCCGGTGGTGCGCCGGCGTTACCTGATCCTCATGGGGATCGCGCTGACGCTCTTCATCTCCGGGGGTGCGGTCGTGCGCCTGTACTCCCTTCCGGCAGCCATGATCATGATGGTGGTCGCGGCGGTGATCCCGCCCATCGCTGTCACCGTCGCGAGCCGTCCCCGTCAGCCACCGGGCACGGACGGGCAGCGCCCCCCGAACGGACCGGCAGGCTGAGACCCGCCCGGCCCGTCACCGCCGCCGCCCAGAAGGGGGCTCGGACACGACTCAGCCGGACAGCCGCGCCCGCACCGAGCCGACGGGCTGCCCGCCGCCGAGCACGACCGGCGCCGCCAGGAAGGCGATCTGAGCCAGGTCGGTCTCCGGCCGCCCCGGGGTGTCGCGGGCGGGCAGGGCACCCAGGCGGGTGAGCGCGGCGATCGCGACCGGGATACCCGCCCGCCCGTTACCATCGGCGATCTTGACCGCGACCGCGTGACCGTCGGCGGTCGCGACGACGGTCACCCCCTCGGCACCGTTCTTGGCGACGACGCCGGGCGCGGCCCGCATCAGGTCGGTGTCGGGCAGCCCCGGCCCGCCGATCAGCTCCGGGTGCACCCGCATCGCATCCACCACGCGCCGCCGCGCGGTACCCCGTTCGGCCTGGACCATCGCCTGCAGGCCACGCGCGAGGCCGGTCAGCGACAGGGCGAACAGCGGCGCGCCGCAGCCGTCCACCGTCGTCCCGACGATCTCCACACCGGTGAGGTCCTCGATCGTCGCGCGGACGGCGAGTTGCAGCGGATGGTCCGGCGCGAGGTAGTTCTCGATGGGCCAGCCCGCGGCCACACAGCAGGCGATCATCCCGGCGTGCTTGCCGGAGCAGTTCATCAGGATCGGTTCGGCGCTGCCGCCCGCCCGAAGGTGCGCCTGCGCCGCCGCCGCGTCCAGTGGCAGGTCCGCCGGGCACTGCAGGGCGTCGGTCGAGACCCCCGCCACCGAGAGGATCTCCAGCACGCGGACCAGGTGCGGTCCCGCGCCGCTGTGCGAACTGGCGACCATCGCGAGCAGGTCGGTCGGGATGTGCCGGCTCAGGAACACCCGGTCGAGGCCGGCCCGCAGCATCGCCACGGCCTGCATCGGCTTGACCGCCGAACGCGGGAACATCGGCTGGTCCGGATCACCGACCCGCAGCGCGACCGAACCGTCCCGGGCCAGCCCCACGACCGTGCCGTGATGAAAGCTCTCCACGAACGGCTCACCGCCGCGCAGCCCCCGGACGACCTCGGCTACCACCTGAGGACCCTCCGGTACCACCATGGCGGTCAGCGTACGACGGCCGGCCGGTCGGGGCGGCACCGTTGCGCCAATCCAGGGCAGAAGCCACCGATCATCCCGTACCGACCCATGCGCACCTACTTCGAGCAGGCCCGTGGCGGGTAGGGCGCAGCGGTGACCGCGGCGGGCCGCTCGGCTTACTCTGGTGAACATGCCTGCCTACGACTACCGATGCCGGACCTGCGACGCGTCGTTCGAGATCCGCCGGAGCCTGCGCGAGTCCGTCCCGGCCGGCGGGGTGACCTGCCCCGCCGGGCACGCCGAGACCTCGCGGGTCTTCTCGGCCGTCGCGGTCAGCCGCGGCGCCGCCGCCCCGGCGATGGCCGCGCCCAGCGGCGGTGGCGGGGCGTGCTGCGGGGGCGGCTGCTGCGGCTGACCGCGCCCCTCCCAGCCGGTCTGACCGTGGGTCAGCTCCGGCTGGGCTTCGCCGTCGGCGCACGGGCCGCCCGGCTGCGCGGCCCGACGTCGACTTGGCGTTCCCGCTGGCCGTCGAAAGCGGCCGCGCGGTCCTCGGCGAGTCGCCGCTCGAGCAGACGCAGCGTCTCCTCCCGTTCGGCCTGGCTCAGGCCGGAAACCAGCGTTCGCAGCAGGCCGCTCGAGCCCGGCCACCGTTCGTCCCCGCCGCGCACGCGCATGCCCATGCCATGGTCCTACCCCAATAGACCCTGAGTATTCCTCTGGTCACGCGTAGTACATCGTGCGAGTGATGGTCAGTCCGCCGACTCCGACTGCTCCGTGGCCGCTTGGCCGCGCCCGCGCCCGCGCCCGCCGCAGCATCCCTCACCGCGACCACACCATCTCTCACCGCGATCGAACCATCTCTCACCACGACGATGCCGGTGGGCGGCCCGGCGGGACCCACGCTGCCGCTCGCCGGCCCGCCCACGATGCCCACGATGTCCGCCTGACCCCGACCCGGCTGGATCGGTCGGGCGGAGCCAGGTCCGGGCCGCCGGTGGCGGCGGTCAGCCGTCGCGCGTGGCGTCGCTGACCCGCAGGCGGCCGTCGAGGCCGGTGTCCCGCAGCAGGGCCGTGAAGGCCGGCGTCGCCGAGGAAACCCGAAGTTCGGAGTGGACGCGGCGCAGCAGCAGGTCGGCCCGCAGCAGGGCGGCGAGCCCCGGGATGTCGATCGAGCGCAGACCGGCCACGTCCACGGTCACGGTGCCGCCACCCCGCCCGAGCAGCTCGCCGACCTGCTCGCGGAACCGCAGCCGGCCGGCGGTGTCGAGCTCACCGGTCAGCTCGATGAGGGTGTCCTCGCCCGAGCGCCGGACGGACATGGTGAGGGCTCCGGCGTCGACCCGCATCGTGCCCGCCCCCCCGAGGTCCTCGTCGCGCACGGGGCCGACCCCCCTTGCTTACGGAGAGTAACATAGCGAGGTCGGCCCGCCGCCCTTCGCGGCCCTCGCTCAGCCGTTACGCAGCCGCCTGATCAGCGCGTTCGTCGAGCTGTCGTGGTCCAGCGCCGAGCCGGCCGGCGCGATCAGCTCCGGCACGATCCGCCCGGCGAGCACTTTCCCGAGTTCCACGCCCCACTGGTCGAAGCTGTTGATGCCCCAGACCGTCCCCTGAGTGAACACCTTGTGCTCATACAGGGCGATGAGCTGCCCGAGGGTGAACGGGCTCAGCCGGGGCGCGAGCAGGGTGTTGGTCGGCCGGTTGCCCGGGAACGTGCGGTGCGGAACGAGCCAGGCCTCGACGCCCTCGGCGGCCACCTGCTCGGCGGACTTGCCGAATGCGAGCGCCTCGGTCTGGGCGAGGAAGTTGGCCATCAGCAGGGCGTGCTGGTCCGGCCCGTCGGCCGCGCCGACGCCCGGGTGGTTCGGTTCGACGAAGCCGATGAAGTCGGCGGGCACGACCGAGGTGCCCTGGTGCAGCAGCTGGTAGTAGGCGTGCTGGCCGTTCGTGCCCGGGGTACCCCAGACGACGGGGCCGGAATCCGTCCGCAGCACCCGGCCGGCGAGATCGACCCGTTTGCCGTTGCTCTCCATGTCGAGCTGCTGCAGGTAGGCCGGGAATCGGCCGAGATACTGGCTGTACGGCAGCACGGCATGGGTCCCGTACCCGAGGAAGTCCCGGTACCAGAGCCCGATCAGCCCGAGCAGGACGGGCAGGTTCCGCTCGAACGGCGTGGTGCGGAAGTGGGTGTCCATCGCGCGGAAGCCGGCGAGGAACTCCTGGAAGTTCACCGGCCCGACGGAGATCAGCACGGCCAGGCCGATCGCCGAGTCGACGGAGTAGCGCCCGCCGACCCAGTCCCAGAATCCGAACATGTTCTCGGTGTCGATGCCGAACTCGGCGACCTTTTCGGCATTCGTCGAGACCGCCACGAAATGGTGCGCGACCGCGTCCTCGCCGAGCGTGGCGGTCAGCCAGGCGCGCGCGGCTCGGGCGTTCGCGAGCGTCTCCAGCGTGGTGAAGGTCTTGGACGCGACGATGAACAGCGTGCGGGCGGGGTCGAGGTCCGCCGTCGCCTCCCAGATGTCGGTGGGGTCGACGTTGCTGACGAACCGGCCCTCGATACCCCGGTCGGCATAGTCGCGCAGCGCGTCGTACACCATCGCCGGCCCGAGGTCGGAACCACCGATGCCGATGTTGACCACCGTGGTGATCCGTTCTCCGGTGGCACCGCGCCACTGGCCGGAACGCACCCGCTCGGCGAAGGCCGACATCCGGTCGAGCACCTGGTGGACCTCGGGTACGACGTTCTCGCCGTCGACCTCGATTCGCGCGTCGGCCGCCGCGCGCAGCGCGACGTGCAGAACCGGCCGGTTCTCCGTCACGTTGATGCGCTCGCCGCTGAACATGGCCTCGATCCGCTCGGCCAGTCCGGCGCGCCGCGCCAGCGCGACGAGGAGTTCGATCGTCTGCCCGGTCAGCAGATTCTTGGAATAGTCGAGATACAGCCCGTCGGCCTGCGCGGTGAATGTCTCGCCGCGGGTGGGATCGGCGTCGAACAGTCCCCGCAGCGACGCCGCGGACATCTCACCGAGATGCGCCGTCAACGCCGACCATTCCGGTGTCGCGGTGATGTCCGGCGCGGCCGCCGGGGCAGTGGGCTCGCTTGTCGACATGACGTGGGACACCCTTCCTCGCAAGGTTCAGCACGTTCCGCCACGACAACTATCGCCGTCCGGGGTTCATCGCCGTCCGCGCCGAAGCAGCGCCTTCCGTGGCGTGCGGCACGTCAGTACCAGCTCCCGGTGCGTCCGCTGCGGCCGTGGCGGTGCCGACGCTCGTCGACCACCGCAAGCATGCCCATGTCGCCGATCCGACGTCGGGAGGCGCCCCCGGACGGGCGCCGGAATGGGAAGGTCGGGGTCGTAGGATCGCCAGGAACCCGGCGAACGTGTCAATGCAGGCCAGGACGCTCCGGTCGGGACGGGACGGCGGTGCGCCAGTGGCCGACGGCGTTAGCGGACGGATCTGAACCTTGCTGATTGACAGATCACTGGTGGAGGCGGCGCTTCCCGGTTACTCCGTCGAGGGCGACCTGGGCCGGGGTGGGTACGGCCTTGTCCTGGCTGGTCAGCACCGGCTCATCGGCCGCAAGGTGGCCATCAAGATTCTGCTTGACACCTCCGACGATCCGGAGCTGCGCACCCGCTTCCTGTCCGAGGCACGGGTCCTGGCCGAGCTCGACCATCCGCACATCGTCCGCATCCACGACTACGTCGAGCACGAGGGCACCTGCCTGCTCGTCATGGAGCTGCTCTCTGGCGGGACCCTCAAGCAGCGCATCTCCAGTGGCCCGCTGGCACCGGAGACGACGGTCTCGGTCGGGCTCGCGGCCGCGGCGGCGCTGGCCACCGCGCACGCCCAGGGTGTGCTGCACCGTGACGTCAAGCCGGACAACATCATGTTCGACGGCGCCGGCCTGCTCAAGGTGACCGACTTCGGCATCGCCAAGATCTTCGACGGGGCCGAGACGACGGCGAGCGCGATCCTCGGCACGCCGCGCTACATGGCCCCCGAGCAGATCATGGGCGTCCGGCTGTTCCCGTCAACGGACCTCTACGCCCTCGCCGGCGTGCTCTACGAGATGATCGCCGGCCGGCCGCTGTTCGGCCGCCAGATGGCCGTCCAGCCGCTCACCCACCACCATCTGACGATCATGCCCGAGCCGCTGACCATGGTTCCGCCGCCGGTCTCCATGGTGATCATGCGAGCGCTGGCGAAGGACCCGAACGCCCGCTTCGCCGACGCGAACGACTTCGCGTTGGAACTCGGCCGCGCCGCCAGCCGATCCTTCGGGCCGAACTGGCTGTCCCGCTCCGAGGTCAAGCTCCGGGTGGACGACGAGATTCGCGACGCCGCGCTGGGCGTGTCCACGACCCCTCGGCCGGCCCCCGGCGGCCCGGCGGGCTATCCAGTATCGGGCCCGCGCCCCGGCGGTTATCCGGGCGCTCCGGGCTCCTTCGGTGGACCCGGCGGCGGACGCCCGGGCGCCGTCGTCGGACCGGGCCCCTCCGGGCCCGGCGGTCCGCGACCGGGTGGGCCGGGCCCCGCAGGCATGACACCGGGTGGTGTGGGCCGCAGTGGACCCGGACGACCGGGCGGACCAGGCGTCGGCTACCCACCCGCCGGCTATCCGGGGCGGCCCGGCCAGGCCATCCCCAACACGGCGACGCCCGGCGGACAGTCCGCACCGGGACCGAGCGGACCAGGACCTACCGGGCCAGGACCTAGCGGGCCGGGTGACGCCGGGTTCACCAACGCGCCGACGGCGCGTGGCGGGCCGGCTCCGCAGCCGGGTGGTTGGAACGCGCACCAGTCCGGTGCGACCCCACCGTCCCGCACCCCGCCGCCCCGGCCGCTCAGCGGCGGCTACGGACCCGGCGGCCCCGTCGGCGGCGGAGCACCCGCCGGCGGGCCATACGGTCCGCCGCCGCGCGGGTCGACGCCCTCCACGCACCGGAGTCGGCCTGGTCAGGGCAGCGGTGCGGGCCTCAACCGGAAGCAGACCACGTGGCTCATTGCGGGGACGGCGTTCGTCTTCATCGCGGCGATCACTGTCGGCATCGTGCTGGCGGTGGCGAACTCCGACGGCGGTGGTGACGGCGGATCGGGCGGCGGCGGCCGGGCGGCGGTGACGGCCAAGGCGTATGTGGGCCCGGCGCTGAGGGTGCAGGGGCTCAGCCCGTACAGCCTCTCGCTCGAGCCGGACGGCACGCTACTGGTCTCCAGCCTGGCCACCGACCGCGTCCAGAAGATCACCCCGGCCGGGGTGGCGAGCGACTTCGCCGGGACCGGCGCGGGCGGGATCAGCGGCGACAACGGCCCCGCGACCTCCGCCCAGCTCGACGGGCCCGGCTCGACCGTGCGGGACAAGGCCGGGGACATCTTCATCGGAGACGCGAAGAACAACCGCATCCGCAAGGTCACGCCGGCCGGCGTGATCACGACGGTCGTCGGCACCGGCACAGCGGGCTTCGGCGGCGACGGCGGACCGGCCACCGCCGCCCAGATCAACAGCGCCGAGAAGGTCGTCGTCGGGCCCGACGGCAGCCTCTTCCTGTCCGACTACGAGAACCACCGCATCCGCAAGGTCGACCCGAACGGCATCATCAGCACGTACGCCGGGACTGGCGTCGCCGGCTACACCGGCGCGAACGGTCCGGCCACCCAGGCAAAGATCAACGGTCCGAACGACCTCGCCATCGGCTCCGACGGCACGCTCTACTTCGCCGACCTCGGGAGCGACACCATCCAGAAGATCACCCCGGACGGCATCATCAGCACGGTCGCCGGCACCGGTGACGGCGGATACTCCGGCGACGGCGGACCGGCCACGGCCGCCAAGCTCAACGTGCCCTCGGTGTCGCTCGGACCGGACGGCAAGACCTTCTACATCGCCGACTACCGCAACAACCGGATCCGCAAGATCGACCCGAACGGCGTCATCTCCACGATCGCCGGCACGGGCGTCGAGGGCTTCTCCGGCGACGGCGGGCCGGCGAGCGCCGCCCAGTTCAAGAACCCGAGCTCGGTGGTGGCGGACGGCGCCGGCTCGATCTACATCTCGGACAACGGCAACGACCGGGTCCGTCGCATCGACCCGAACGGCACCATTTCGACCATCGCCCAACCGGGCTGAGTCGCCGCGATGAGAGCACAGATCGACAGCGGGCGGGTGTCCGCCGCACTGCCCGGCTACGAACTCGGCGACGAGCTCGGCCGCGGCGGATTCGGCGTGGTGCTCGGCGCGCGCCACCGGCTCATCGACCGCGCGGTCGCGGTCAAGGTGCTGCTGGACACGGCCGAGACCGGCGACGGCAGTGACGGCGACGGCGGACTGCGCAGCCGCTTCCTCGGCGAGGCCAGGGTCCTGGCCGGCCTGGACCATCCGCATGTCGTGCGGATCTACGACTACGTGGAGTCCGACGGGCTCTGCCTGCTGGTGATGGAGCAGCTCACCGGCGGCAGCCTGCGCGGGCGAGGCCGGTCGCTGAGCGCGCCGGCATCGGCGGGTGCGCTCGGGGTGGCCGCCGCCGTGGCGCTGGCCGCGGCACACGGCCGCGGCGTGCTGCACCGGGACATCAAGCCGGACAACCTGCTGTTCACCGCCGACGGCACGCCCAAGGTCGCCGACTTCGGCATCGCCAAGATCGTGGAGGCGACCGCCGCCACGACGACCGGCCTGGTCGGCACGCCTCGTTACATGGCCCCGGAGCAGATCACCGGCGGCCGCCTCGGCCCGGGCACCGACCTTTACGCCCTCGCCGTCGTCCTCTACGAACTACTCGCCGGTCGCACCCCGTTTCCCCCTGATCTCCCCGTCGCCGCGCTGTTGCATCACCACCTTTCTGTGGCACCCCTCCCGCTGTCCGAGGTGCCCAGCCCGATAGCCGATGTGATCATCTCGGCGCTGGCGAAGGAACCAGGCTGGCGGCCGCCGACGGCGCTCGACTTCGCGATCCAGCTCGCCGCCGCGACCACCGCGTCGATCGGTCCAGGCTGGCTGAACGCGAGCCGCGTGCCCGTCCGACTGCCCGACGAGGTACTCGCCGCGGCCGGCCATCAGCCGGGCACCGGGTCCGGCCACCACGACCCGGGCCAGCGGACGCCGTCCGGGCCAGGTCGGCGATTCCCCTCCGGCCCAGACCAGCAGACTCCTTCGGGCCCAGGGCAACGGTTGCCGTCCGGCCCCCCCGGTCACCAGACGCCCTCCGACCCGGGCCAGCGGCTCGTGCCCGGCGCCGCGGTAGCGAACGGACCCCGCTGGTCGGGTCCCGGCCCCGGACCGAACGCCCCGGTCTGGAACGAGGCGCGCTCGCGGACCGCCCGCGCGGGACGTCGCCGCCGGCCCGACAACCGCCGCCGACTCGTGATCGCGGCGGTGGCGGGGGTCGCGGTGCTGGCGCTCACGATCGGGCTGCTCCTCGGCCTCGGCGGTGGCGGCGGTGGCGATGACAAGCGCCTCGCCGCCTACGGGGGCCCCGCGGTCGTCTACGGCGGACTGGAGGACGCCCACGCGCTGGCCCTCGCCGCCGACGGCACGCTCTACGTGACCGATCCGGGCTCCGAAGTCGGGCAGGGCCAGGTCATCCAGTTCACCGCCGCGGGGAAGGCCACCCGTCTCGGCGGCAAGGGCCCGCACCCGACACCGTCCCCCCAGCCCTCGCCATCACCGACGCCGGTCCTCGGCGACCACGGCCGGTCGCTGGCCGCGGAGCTGCGGCATCCGGTCGGGGTCGCGGTCGGTCCTGATGGCGCGATCTACCTGGCCGAGACCGACGCGGGCCGCGTCCGCCGGATCGGCACCGACGGCGTCATCACGACCGTCGCGGGGGCCGGGCCGGGTTACGACGACGGCCTCACCGACGACGAGGGCGAGGCAACCAAGGCGCACCTAGACGACCCCTACGGCGTCGCGGTGGACGGCAAGGGCGTCGTTTACGTCACCGAGGGCTACCGCGTGCGGCGGATCGAGAACGGTCGGATCAGCACGGTCGCCGGCAGCAAGGACGAGTCGGGTTCGGCAGGCGACGGCGGCCCCGCCGTCAATGCCACCCTGTCCGAACCCAGCGGCCTCGCCCTCGCCCATGACGGCACCCTCTACGTCGCCGATGTCGGCAATGACACTGTGCGGCGGATCGACCGTTCGGGCGTCATCAGCCTGGTCGCCGGCAGGCAGGGCACGGAGGGACGCCGCGGTGACGGCGGCCCCGCCACCGCGGCCCAGCTGGACAACCCCCAGGGTCTGGCATTCGGCCCCGATGGCTCGCTGTACATCGCGGACGCCGGCAACAACGTGGTCCGCCGGGTCGACGCGAAGAGTGTGATCAACACTGTCGCCGGCTCGGGCACCTACTCGTCCGAGCAGGATGTCAAGGCGCTGGCGACCCAGGTTCCGCTCAGCGCTCCATCCGGGGTGGTCGTCGACCCGTCCGGGACGCTTTACATCGCCTCCGCCGGGGATGGGACGCTCCGCCGGGTCGGGACGGACAGTTTCATGACCACCGTGCTGACCCCGCCCGAATCCTGAGGTCGGCAGAGTCCTGAGGTCGGCAGAGTCCTGAGGTCGGCAGAGTCCTGAGGTCGGCAGAGTCCTGAGGTCGGCAGAGTCCTGACACACCCGGCGGGGCCCCGGATGGCATACGTTCGCGGGAGGATTCCGCGCCGCGCGGCACCGGACGCGGCACCGGATACCGCGCGGAAGGCTCGGCTGGGAGGACGCATGCGCGGTCCGGACAGGCGGTCCCTGGACAGGCGGTCCCTGCTGCGGGCAGCGGGCGCCGGCGGACTGTCCCTGGCGGGGCTCGCGGCCGGTGGCGGTCTGCTCAGCGCCTGTGACTCCGGCGGATCGGGCCCGCGCGGCGCCACCGCGAGCGACGCCGACTGGGCCGCCCTCGACGCCAGGCTGGCGGGCCCGCTGCTGCGACCGGGCAGTCCCGACTACGCCGGCGCCGCTCAGCTGTTCGATCCGGCGTTCGACTCGATCCGGCCGCAGGCGGTCGCCCGCGCGACGTCGCCGGCGGATGTGGCGGCGTGCGTCGACTTCGCCCGGCGCACCGGGCTGCCGCTGGCCGCCCGCGCGGGTGGCCACAGCTACGGCGGCTACTCGACGACGACCGGTCTGGTCGTCGACGTGACGCCGATGGCCGCGGTGACCGTCGCCGCTGGCGGCCGTGCGCGGGTCGGTGCGGGGGCGCTGCTGGTCGACGTCTACGACCGTCTCGGCCAGGCCGGACTGGCACTGCCGGCGGGCTCCTGCCCGACCGTGGGCATCGCCGGGCTGGCCCTCGGTGGCGGCATCGGCGTGCTTGGCCGCCGCTACGGCCTGACCTGCGATCGGATGGTCTCCGCCGACGTCGTGCTGGCCTCGGGCGAGACCGTGCACGCCGACGCCGAACACGAACCGGATCTGTTCTGGGCGCTGCGCGGCGCGGGCGGCGGCAACGTCGGCATCGTCACGTCGTTCACCTTCGCCACGCACCGGGCGACGCCGCTGGTGCTGTTCACGCTCCACTGGCCCTGGGCCGCGGCCGCCGACGTGGTCGCCGGCTGGCAGAAATGGATCTCCGAGCCGGGTGGCGCGCCGGACACCGTCTGGTCCACGTGCGTCGTCTCCAGCGCGCCGGCGAGCGGGGTCGGCGCCGCGCCGGTGCTGCGGGTCAGCGGCGTGCTCTCCGGCGG
>NZ_JALKFU020001311.1 GCF_023242965.2 Frankia sp. AgKG'84/4 | reverse complement strand
TCGGTGACCGTACCCGGAGGCCGGCGCGCCGGGCGACCCGCCCAGGCGGCCACGCCGGCCGTGCCCACCACGCCCCGGCTCGGCGGGCCTGGCGTCGGGGCGCCGGCGGCGGGCCAGTGCCGTCCGCGGCCACCGCGTCACCGTGGACAGCCGCCGCCGCACACCACGGGCGACACCCAGCAGAACCGAACCCGCGCGGAGTGAGACTCGCATGCGTAACGGCATCGGCGGATGGCCTTCCTCGTTCTCGTCCGCGGCCGTAGCCAGCCGGAACCGCCCGGTGAATCCAACCCTCAGAATTGCTACTCACAGTGAATCATCGAGAACGAAGAGTACGAAGACGTTCGGGAGATTCGCAACCGGAGCAATGCGGCGCCAATCTGCTCCGCGTCGGGGAACGGGACGCATTCACCGCCCACCAGCCGTTCCTTGAATGGCACCTGACCTGCGACAACGAATGGGGCTCCGAAAGCCGCCCAGGACGTGCGCCGAAGGCGCCGCCGACGGCCGACCCCGCCGAGAGACCACAGACGACACGCCCGGGACCGGCCCTGGCTCCGCGTCTGGGACCACCGCCGGCCGACAGCCGGACCAGCCAGGGACCAGGACCGCCCGCGATCGGTCGGCGCCGGTCGGTCAGATCCCGGTCGGTCAGGTCCCGGTCGGTCAGGTCCCGGTCGGTCAGATCCCGGTCGGTCAGATCCCGGTCGGTCAGATCCCGGTCGGTCAGGTCCCGGTGGTCCGGGCGACCGCCTCGACCATCGCGCCCGTCAGCGTGGCGACATCGGCGGACGTCATGATGAACGGCGGCATCGTGTACACCAGCCGGCCGAAGGGCCGTACCCACACGCCGAGCTCCACCAGCAGTGGGCCGATGACGTTCAGGTCGACCGGTTCCCGCGTCTCGATGACCCCGATCGCCCCGAGCACCCGCACGTCGGCGACGCCCGGCAGGTCCGCCGCCGGGGCGAGCCCCGCGCGCAGGCCCGCGGAGATCTCCGCGACCCGGGCCCGCCACGGCGAGGCCAGCAGCAGTTCGACGCTCGCGTTCGCGATCGCGCTGGCCAACGGGTTGCCCATGAACGTCGGGCCGTGCATGAACGCGCCGGCCGGCGAGTCGGACACGCCGTCGGCCACCTCGTCGGTGCACAGCGTCGCGGCCATCGACAGGTAGCCACCGGTGAGCGCCTTGCCCAGGCACATGATGTCGGGGGCGACGCCGGCATGGTCGCAGCCGAACAGCTCCCCGGACCGGCCGAAGCCGACCGCGATCTCGTCGGCGATGAGCAGCACGCCGTACCGGTCGCACAGCTCACGGACCCGCGCGAGCCAGCCGGGCGCGTAGAAGCGCATCGCGCCGGTGCCCTGCACCACCGGTTCGAGGATCACCGCCGCGACCTCGTCGGCGTGCTGGGCCAGCAGCCGCTCGAACTCGGCGACGTGCGCGTCCGCGCACGGCTCGTCGTAGGCGCACGCCGGCGCCGGCGCGAACACGTGGCGCGGCAGCAGCTGGCTGAACAGGTGATGCATCCCGGCGTCGGGGTCGCAGACGGACATCGCACCGGAGGTGTCGCCGTGGTAGCCACGACGGATCGTCAGCAGCCTGGTCCGTTCCGGGCGGCCCCGGCCGGTCCAGTACTGCAGTGCCATCTTGATCGCCACCTCGACGGCGACGGACCCGGAGTCGCACAGGAACACCCGCCGCAGCGGCTCCGGTGTGATCGCCACCAGTGTCTCGGCGAGCCGCACGGCCGGCTCGTGGGTCAGCCCACCGAACATCACGTGCGACATCGATCCGAGCTGCGCGCGGGCCGCCTCGTCGAGCACGGGGTGGCGGTACCCGTGGATCGCCGCCCACCACGACGACATCCCGTCGATCAGCTCCCGCCCGTCCGTCAGCCGCAGGCGGACCCCGCTGGCCGAGTCCACGCCGAACAGCGGCGTGGTGGCCGCGGCCGGGGCGTACGGATGCCAGACGACGCGGCGGTCACGCGCCACGAGGTCGCCGTCCGGACCCGCCGGGACGGCGGACGGGGCGGCACCGCGGGGCACGCCGACGGGTCGGGCTGGGGGAATCCGGGTGGTCACCCCCCCACTGTCGCGTATGGCC
>NZ_JALKFU020001310.1 GCF_023242965.2 Frankia sp. AgKG'84/4 | reverse complement strand
GGGGGGGAGGGGGCGCCGCCCGGCGCCAGCCCGGATCCAGCGTCGTGTACAGCAGCGCGGCCAGCAGCCGGTGCCGCAGCCGGTATGCGGCCTCGCCGTGGACGGGCCGGAGCAGGTCACGCTCGACGAGGGCGGCGACGGCCGTGCAGGCCGGGTCGATCGCCAGATCGGCGACGATCGCGATGGTGTCCAGGTCGAACGGCTCCGCGAGCACGGCGGCGGCCCAGGCGACCCGCGAGCACTGCGGGCCCAGCTCCGCCAGCTCGGCCAGCACCGGAGCGACCAGCTGATGGGCGCTGTGGTCGGCGGCGGAGCTGTCCGCGTCCCCGGTGGCGGCGCCCGGACGCCGGCCCGCTGGCAGGTGCTGAGCTGCCGGGAGGTGCTGAGCTGGCGGGACGTGCGGGGGAGCGAGGCCGAGCAGGTAGCGCGGGTTGCCCTCGCTTGCCTGGTGCAGCTCCCGCAGCCGCGGATCGTCGGCGTCGAGCCCCGTCAGGCGGGCCGCCTGGTCCAGGTGCAGCGGCGGCAGGGCAACGCGTTCGACGGTGCCCAGATCCTCGCCGTGGGCGAAGGCGTCGAGCAGCTGGGGGGCGCTCTGCCGCGGCCGGTGCGCCACGACGAGCAGCAGGGGGGCGTCCACGGGCCAGCGGAGGAGATGCTCGACGAGCCCGATCGACGCCTCGTCCGACCAGTGCAGGTCGTCGACGACGAGGACCAGGCCGTCCCCGGCGACCCGGTCCAGCAGCAGACGGGCCGTGTCGAACAGCGCGGCGGCGGGGCCGGCGCCGGCATCGCCGGGGTCGGCATCGGGTTCCGGGCCGGCCAGCAGAGCCGCGAGCAGCGCTCCGGGCAGCGAGCCGTCACCGTCGTGCGTCGTCGCGGCCGGGCGGATGGACAGCAGCCGGTGAAAGACGCCGAAGCGCAGGTCGCGGTCGGCCGGCGCGCAGCGGCCCGTCACCACCGGCAGACCGCGCCGCGCTGCCTGCCGGGTCAGTTCGCCCAACAGGCGGGACTTGCCGCTACCGGGTTCACCGGACACCTCCACGACGCGGGCGGCGCCGTCCGCGACCGCGTCCAGGGCGGCCAGCAGACGTCGGCGTTCCTTCGTCCGGACCGACGGGGAGCGGCGCCCGGCGCCCGCCGACACGCCCGTCAAGGCCGGTCGGTCCGGGGCACCGCGGCGAGCAGCGCCCGGGTGTAGTCCTGTCGCGGGTCGCGGAACAGCTCCTCGACGTCGCCGCTCTCGACGACCCGGCCGTCCTTCATCACCACCATCCGATCGCTGGTGTGATGGATCACGCCAAGGTCGTGGGAGATGAACAGCATGGCCACCCCGAGATCGCGGCGCAGGTCGGCCAGCAGGTCGAGGATCTGTGCCTGGACGGAGACGTCGAGTGCGGAGACCGGCTCGTCGCAGACCAGCACCGCGGGATTCGGTGCCAGCGCCCGGGCGATGGCGACCCGCTGGCGCTGACCGCCGGAGAGCTCCAGTGGGCGCCGTCGGAGCAGCTCGGCGCCCAGCCCGACCCGGTCGAGCAGGTCGACGACCCGGTCGCGACGCGCCCGCCCGCGGGGCACGCCGGCCATGCCCAGTGCCTCGCCGATGATCCGCTCGGTGTTGAACCGGGGGTCGAAGGACCCCAGCGGATCCTGGTGGATGGCCTGGAGGCGCAGCCGACGGGCGCGCCGTTCACGTTCGGGCAGCCCGCTCCACGGCTCGCCGGCGAACCGCACGGCGCCCTCGTCCGGCTCGATGGCACCGAGCACGATCCGGGCGACCGTCGTCTTCCCGGAACCGGATTCGCCGACGACCCCGAGGGTCTGGCCGGCGAACAGCTCCAGGGAGACGTCCCGCACGGCGTGCCGCCAGCCGCCGTCGGGTGTGCGGTACCGCTTGTGGACGGCGGCCACCTCGATGAGCGGCACGGCATCGGCCTCGGCGGGTTCGCAGGGTACGGCGAGTACGGCGGGTCCGACCGTCGGGTTCTGCGCCGCCCGCGGCCGCGGCTGGCCGGTCGCCACCTCGGTGGCCGGACCGGGATGCCAGCACAGCACCTGATGCTCGTCGGCGTGCTGCGCGACCGGCGCGGGCGGCAGTTCGGCGCGGCAGCGGTCGTCGC
>NZ_JALKFU020001309.1 GCF_023242965.2 Frankia sp. AgKG'84/4 | reverse complement strand
GGCCGCCGGTACCGGGCACGCCGCCGCGTTCGCGCCGCGCCCGCGCCACCTGCTCCCGCTCCCGCGCCACATCGGCCTGGCTGAGGGCCGCGGACGTCTCCACCCGGACCGTGAGCGGCCGGTCGGCGAGGCCCTCATGGGTCGCGGTGACCACGAGAATGCCGTCGAAGCCCATCCGGAACAGGATGTGGATCTGCGAACCGGCCGGGAAGCCCGGCGGGATCCCCGTGATCTCCGCCTCGGCTATCACCTTGTTGTCCTCGACCCGGGCGGACTCCACCCCGCCGGCCTGCTCGACGATGTAGACGGTGACCGTGTCCTGATCGTCGCGCACCGTGCCGAACGACCGGCGGACGGCGACCGGCAGCCGGTCGTTGCGGTGCACGAGGAAGACCGCGCCCTGCTCGGCGAACCGGTTCAGCGCCAGCACGCCGAACCCGCGGGAGACGACGTTGACGACCTGCACCTCCACGGTGCGCCGGACCCGACTGGCGGGTAGGCCGAGCGCGGCGGCGAGGCGCCCGCAGGCGGCGTCCAGGTCCCCCGGCGCTGCCGCGTCCACTCCGGCGCCGTCGACGAGCTGGCCACGGGTCACCAGATCCGCGAGGACGAGGCGCTCCAGGGCCTTCTTCTCGCCGTAGATCGCGGCACCGCGGGCGACGGCGAGGTCCGGATCGGACAGCTCGACGGGCACCTCGAACTCGGCGGCGAGGCGGCGCGCGACGGCGGGCATCCGCGACGCGCCGCCGACCAGCAGGATCCGGTCGATGCCGCGCACCCCGCGGGCGATCGCCGCGTCGCGCGCCGCCCGGGTCAGCGCCACCGTCCGGTCGAGCAGCCCCGCCGTGATCCCCTCCAGTTCGTCGCGGGTGAGGAGCACCTCGGTGCGCAGGCCGGCGTGGTCGATGACGACGGTCGTGGCCTCGGCGTCGGTCAGCTCCCGGCGGGCCCGTTCGGCGGCGAGCAGCAGCGTCTGCGCGGCGCCACCGTCGTCCAGCGGGTCGGGGGCGTCCGGATGCTCGGCGAGGAAACGGTCACCGAGCAGGAGCACGACCTTCTCGTCCCAGTCGGCGCCGCCGAGCTGATGATCACCGTCGATGGCGACGACGGACACCCGGCGGTCGGCGAGTTCGACAACCGTGACGTCGAACGTGCCACCGCCGAGGTCGTAGACGAGCGCGACCTCCTCGGCGACGGTGCCCGGGCCGCCCAGCGTGCGCCGCCCGCCGATCTCGAAGCGGGCGAAGCCGTAGGACAGCGCTGCGGCGGTCGGCTCGTTGATGACGTCGACGACGCTCAGCCCCGCGTACTCGCCGGCGAGGACGGTCGCGCGGCGTTCCTCATCGCCGAAGTAGGCCGGGACGGTGAGGACGGCGTCCTCGACCGGTTCCCCGGTGGCGAGTGCCGCGTCGGAGATCAGCGCCTTGAGGATCAGGCCGCTGACGGCGGGCGCGGACCAGGCGGCGCCCTGGGTGATGAACCGCCAGTCCCCGTCGCCCATCCTCCGTTTGACCAGCGAACAGACATCGTCGGGGCGGGCCCGCGCGAGTTCGCGGGCGGGCTGCCCGGTGATGAAGTCATCGGCACCGACGAACAGCACGACACTCGGCAACGTCAGCGCGTCACCGGCCAGCGGCACGATCTGGGGCTCGCCGGAGTCCGAGACCCGGGCTAGGCAGCTGAACGTCGTACCAAGATCAATACCGTAGACGCTGCGGGTTCCCGCCGGCGGCCGGCGGTCAACGTGTCCGACCACACCCGGAAACCTATCTTTCGGATTTCCGTTGCTGTCAGGACCGTCGGATCGGCGACTCTGCGGCGTGGCGCGCGAGCCGTCACCGCCCGCCGTGAACCGCCAGCGCAATCGGCGATCAGTCCAGGTCGAGCAGGTGTTCCAGGCCGACGGTCAGCCCGGGCAGATCGGCGATGCGGCGCACGGCCAGCAGGACACCCGGCATGAACGACGTACGGTCGTAGGAGTCGTGGCGCAGGGTGAGCGTCTCGCCCGACCCGCCGAGCAGCACCTCCTGGTGGGCGACGAGGCCGGCGAGGCGAACCGCGTGCACCGGCACGCCCGCCACCCGGGCGCCGCGGGCGCCGTCGAGCGCCGAGGTGGTC
>NZ_JALKFU020001308.1 GCF_023242965.2 Frankia sp. AgKG'84/4 | reverse complement strand
GTCCCGGGCCGGTCGGAGCGGGCTCGCAGGTGCGCGGCGAGCCGACCGGCGGTGTCGCGCAGCGCCTGCGGTGAGCGCGCGGACAGCGGCACCAGCACGGGGAGAACCGGCGCCACAGCCGGCGCCGCGACCTCGGCGGTGGGCAGCGGCTCGTCCGCCGGGGCCGGCGTCCGCTCCGGCGTCGGGGCCTGCTCCAGGATGATGTGGGCGTTGGTGCCGCTGACACCGAACGCCGACACCCCGGCGCGGCGCGGTTCGCCGGTCTCGGGCCATGGGCGGGACGCGGTGAGCACCTCGACGGCGCCGGCCGTCCAGTCGACCTTCGTCGAGGGCTGGTCGACGTGCAGCGTCGGCGGGAGGACGCCCGCGCGGATCGCCTCGACGATTTTGATGAGGCCGGCGGCCCCGGCGGCAGCCTGGGTGTGGCCGAGGTTCGACTTGACCGAGCCGAGGTAGAGCGGCCGGTCCGCGGGCCGGTTGCCGCCGTAGGTAGTGAGCAGCGCGTGCGCCTCGATCGGGTCACCCAGCGAGGTGCCGGTGCCGTGCGCCTCGACCGCGTCGACCTGCGCCGGGCTCAGCCGGGCGGCGGCGAGCGCGGCCCGGATGACCCGCTGCTGCGACGGCCCGTTCGGCGCGGTCAGGCCGTTGGACGCCCCATCGGAGTTCACCGCGGTCCCGCGGACCACCGCGAGGACCTGGTGGCCGGCGGCCTGGGCGTCGCGCAGCCGTTCCACCAGCAGCACGCCGGCGCCCTCGGACCAGCTGGTGCCGTCGGCGCCGTCGGCGAACGCCTTGGCGCGTCCGTCGGCGGCCAGGCCGCGCTGGCGGGAGAACTCGACGAACGCGGCCGGCGACGACATCACCGTCACCCCACCGGCGAGCGCCAGGTCCGCCTCGCCGCCCCGCAGCGCCTGGACGGCGAGGTGCAACGCGACCAGTGCCGAGGAGCAGGCGGTGTCGACGGTGACCGACGGGCCCTCGAACCCGAACGTGTAGGAGATCCGTCCGGACAGCACACTGCCGAGGCTGCCGAGGCCCAGGTATGCCTCCAGCTCCGGCGGTGGCTGGGTCACGCCGGCGGCGTAGTCCTGGCCGTTCGTCCCGGCGAACACGGCGGTGCGGCTGCCCCGTAGCGTCGTCGGGTCGATGCCGGCCTGCTCGAACGCCTCCCACGTCGTCTCCAGCAGCAGCCGCTGCTGCGGGTCGATGGCAAGCGCCTCACGGGGGGAGATCCCGAAGAACTCGGCGTCGAAGCCGGCGGCGTCCGCCAGGAACCCGCCGTGGCGGGTGTAGGACTTCCCGGCCGCGTCCGGGTCCGGGTCGTACAGGTCGTCGGCCCAGCCACGGTCGGTCGGGAACTCGCCGACGGCGTCGCGCCCCTCGGCGACCAGATCCCACAGCTCCCGCGCCGAACCGACGCCGCCGGGAAAACGGCAGGCCATGCCGACGATCGCGATCGGCTCGTGTCGGGCCTCCTGAGAGTCCCGCAGCCGCTCCCGCGTCTCGTGCAGCTCGGCGGTCACCCGCCGGAGGAGGTATCGGATCTGGTCGTCACTCATGGTCCACCTGCTTTCTTCGGCTCGGGCGTGTCCGTCGGTGCCGGGTTCAGGAGATGCCGAGGGTGTTGCCGATGAAGTCGATGAGTTCGGCGTCGCTGGCGTCGGACAGTTCCGTGGCGACGCGGTCCGCCACCTCTGCCGGGGGGCTGAACCGGTCGAGGAGGTCCCGCAACCGGCCGGTCGCCGCCGCGTGGTCCGGCCCGGTCACCTCGACGGCGCCGAGCGCGGCCTCGAGCCGGTCGATCTCGGTGAGCACCGCCGAGAGGCCGGTCGGCTCCGCCGGCACCAGTTCGGCGAGCAGATGGTCGGTCAGCGCGGCGACCGTCGGGTAGTCGAACACCAGGCTGACCGGCAGGGTCAGCCGCGTCGCGGCGATCAGACGGTTACGCAGGTTCACCGCGGCCAGCGAGTCGAAGCCCTGGTCACGGAAGCCGCGTTCCACGTCGACCTGCTCCGCCACGGCGACGCCCTGCACCGCGGCGACATGGGCCCGGACGATCGCGAGGGACAACTGGTAGTCCGGGACCACCACGCGCGCGGACCGGCTCGCCAGGTCGGTGACCTCCACCCGG
>NZ_JALKFU020001307.1 GCF_023242965.2 Frankia sp. AgKG'84/4 | reverse complement strand
GACATGCGGGCACTGCGGGCTGATGCCGCCGCAGGTGTGACCCTGCCGGCGATGCTGCGTGGGCTCGTTCCCCCGGTTGGAGCCGATCCAGCTGCCCAGCGGCATGACGGTGGCGCAGCCGGCCTCCTCCAGCCGGCGGGCGAGCACCGGGTCGGCCGAGCAGTACGGCAGGACGGTGAAGCCATCCGCGACCAGCAGCTCGGCGGCGCGCAGCGTCTCGATGGGATCGGGCGCGAGCGTCCGCGGGTCCGGCGTGACCTCGAGTTTCACCAGGTCGGTGCCGGTGGCCGCGCGCCCGAGGCGGGCGAGGCGATGCGCCTCGGCCGCGTCGACGGCGCCGGAGGTGTTCGGCAGCAGCGTCATCCCGGCGGGGACGAAGTCGAGCACGTCACCCTCACCCAGACGGTCGAGGTCGACGCGGCGCAGCGCGACCGTGACGATCTGCGCGCCGGAGGCGAGCAGGCTGGCCCGCATCACCTCGTGGGCCGCGAACTTCCCGGTACCGACCAGCAGCCGGCTGCGGAACGCGCGGCCGGCGACGACCAGGTCGTCGGCGGTGCCGGGCTGGCTGGCGCCGCCCGGCAGGCCGGTTGCGGTGGTGCCGACGGGACCGGTCCTCTCGGCGTGACCGATCGGACCGTTGGAAGCCTGCGACAAGACGATCATCCTCCCCACGCGCGCATGACCGCGATCGGGTCTGCGGGTCGCCGGCGGTGCTCCTGGCCGGCCTCTCAGCCCGCATCCGCGGACTCCCCGGTACGTCTCAAGAGTACAAGCCGCGCCCTCGGCGCGGTGGTTGCTCACCCGGTTCCGGCGGTCCCCCGCCCGGGGACCCACGCCGGGACAGGCATCACGTGAGCTGCTTCACCGAGAGCAGCCGAATATTCGCCTAGCGCACCGCATTCTCCATGGTGGCGCGCCGCCTATCCATTGGGACGCAAGCGCCTCCGGTCGCGAAGCCCAACGCCCGCGATCGTAAACTGTCCCGTGTGGATGCCACCGTGGCCGACCCCGTCATAGGTCGGCTTCTCGACGGCCGCTATACGGCGCAGGAACGACTTGCCGTCGGCGGCATGGCGACCGTGTATGTCGCGCACGACAACCGACTGGACCGGCTCGTCGCCCTCAAGGTCATGCATCCCAACCTCAACCACGACCCCGAGTTCATCGGCCGGTTCCACCGCGAGGCCCGGGCCGTCGCGCAGCTCAACACCCCGCGGGTCGTCTCCGTGCTGGACCAGGGGTCCGACCGCACGCCCGCCGGCCTGGTCAACTACCTGGTGATGGAGCTGGTGCGGGGCCGGTCGCTGCGCGAGCACCTCGGCGCCCGGGGGCCGCTGCCGGTCACCGAGACCGTCGAGATCATCGAACCGGTGTTCGAGGCGCTGGCCGCCGCGCACCATGCCGGGATCATCCATCGCGACATCAAGCCCGAGAACATCCTTCTCGGTGACGACGGCCAGGTGAAGGTGGCCGACTTCGGTCTGGCCCGCCCGCTCGGCCAGCCCACCCAGGCCCTCACCGACGGCGTCGTGATGGGCACCGTCGGCTACCTGGCGCCCGAACAGGTCACGCACGGCACCGCGGACACCCGCAGCGACGTCTACGCCGCCGGGATCGTCCTGTTCGAGACGCTGACCGGGCAGCTTCCGCACAGCGGCGCGACGCCGCTGTCGATGGCGTACCAGTCCGTCCACGGTGATGTGCCGGCGCCCTCGACGCTCGTGGACGGCATCCCGGCGGAGCTCGACGCCCTGGTGCAACGGGCCACCTCCCGCGACCCGGGCCGCCGCCCGGCGGACGGCGCCGCCCTGCTCGAAGAGCTGCTGCAGATCGGGCCCTACCTGCCCGCGCAGACCGACTACCCCACCGGTTTCACCGGCGAGGTCCAGCGCATCGGCCTGATGGACCCGCCGCCGTCCGACGGCTCCCCCGCCGGCCCGCCGTCGAGGCGCGGCGCGCCGGACGACGGCCCGTCGGCGACCGCGGCGATGCCGGCACCGACCCGCGCGGGCGACGTCGTCCCGCCAGCCGCCGACGACCAGCCTGGCGGCTTCGGCGCAGGCGGCGCCCACGGCATCGACTTCGGGACGGGCGGCGGCTACGGGGCCGCCGACGACCAGCACGCCTA
>NZ_JALKFU020001306.1 GCF_023242965.2 Frankia sp. AgKG'84/4 | reverse complement strand
CCCGCGGCGAGCCCGGCACCGCCGGCACCCCCCGCCACACCGAGCCCCAACCCCGCCCCCGTGGAGCCGTCGCCGTCGCGGGTCACCCCGCGGCCTTCCCCGGGGCCTTCCCCGGACCCTGATGCCGGCCGCGGTGTCAGTCTGATCCCCGGGTTCCTTCGCGGGTTGACCAATATCCCCGGGAAGATCGCTGATGCGATCAACAGCTGGCTGACCGGTCTCGCGGAAGGCGCGCTGGGACCGGTGATGAAACTCCTCGGCGCCACCGTGCTGAGCACCGAGGACGTCACCACCCGCCCGACGATCCGCCAGATGTGGTGGGACAACCTCGCGATCGCGGACAGTCTCATGCTCCTCGTCCTGACCGCCGCCGGCCTGATCGCGATGGCCCATGACACCCTGCAGACCCGCACGACCGCGAAAGACCTGGCCCCGCGGATCGTCGTGGGATTCGTGACGGCGCATCTGAGTCTGCCGCTGATGAGCCTCGCGATCGGCCTGTCCAACGGCGTCGCGAAAGCTATCGCGGGCGAGAGAATCACCGCGGACGGTATCGGCGCGGCCTTGAGTACCGCGCTCGCCGTGAACAAGGTCGCGCCGTTCATTGTTTTGATTCTGCTGTGCGCGGCGGCGATGGCGATCGCGTTGATTGTGGGCTGGGCGGTGCGGCTGCTGGTGCTGATGATGCTGGCGGTCGCCGCGCCGCTGCTGCTGATCTGGCACGGGCTGCCGCCGACGGCGGGGCTGGCCCGGTTGTGGTGGCGGGCGCTGTTCGGCTGCCTGGCCGTGCAGGTCTCCCACGCGCTGCTGCTGCTCGTGGGTCTGCGAGTCCTGCTCGCCGACCCCGGGCATGCCCTCGCTGCGAACACGAGCAGTCTGCTCAACATCCTGATGTGTTGCGGCATGTTCGCGTTGGCGTTGCGCCTGGAGGGTTGGATCACCCGGCTGGTGATACAGGGCACGGGCGGCCCCTCACCGGTGGTGACGCTCGTGAAGTACAAGGCGCTGCGCGCCGGCATGAAAGCCATCGGCGCCTAACCATCACCGTCACGGGATGCCCACTCGGTCGCCGTGCCGAGCCCCCCTTTTCCCTCCTTCCTTCTTTTCTTCTTCGTCGCTTTCGGAGTGGCTCATGTCGTTGTCTTCGTCTGGGTCCGGGCGGACGCGGATTCCCGCGGATGTGAACCGGCCGGATCAGATTCTGGCCGGGTTGACCGGCCGGCAGCTGACCGTCCTGGCACCGCCGTTGCTGCTCGCCGTCGCGGTGGTGTGGACGGCGCGGCCGTATCTGCCGGTGCCAGCGCTGATCCTGCTGTGCGGGCCGCTGCTCGCCGGTGGCGCGGCACTGGCACTGGGGCGGCGCGGTGGTCTGCCCCTGGACCGCTACGCCGCCGCGGCCCTGTCCCACCGGCGCACCCCTGCCGTGCAGACCGCCCTGCCCGCCGCGGGACCACCGGCCCTGCCCGCCTGGGTCCCCGAGGTCGCCGCCGCTCGGCCTCCCGCGCCCGCCCAGCCCCTGGCCGCGGGTGTCGCACCGGCCGGCGCCGGCACGGCCGGGGTGGTGGATCTCGCTGATGCTGTCGCGGTGGTCGCCGAGGTCGACGCGACGAACATCGCGATCGCGACCGAGGCCGAGCGGAACGCGAAGGTGACCGCGTTCGCCCGGATGCTCAACGCCGCCAGCGGCCCGGTGCAGATCACCGTGCGCACCGTGCCCGTCGACCTCACCGAGCACATCGAGGCGATCGACGCCCACGCCTCACGTCTGCCCCATCCCGGACTCGCCCGCGCCGCCGCCGACCACGCCGCGTTCCTGGACACCCTCGGCCACGGCCGGGCGCTACGGGAACGCCAGATCCTGCTGACCGCCCGCCGTGCGGTGCACGGCGGGCGGGGCGGACGGGACGCCGCCGCCGGGCAGGCAGCACGCCACCTCGAGGAAGCCGCCGCGCTGCTCGCCACCGCCGGAGTGCGGGTGCGCCTACTCGACGCGGGCGCGCTGCGCCGGCTCCTCGCCGGCTGCGCGCACCCAGAACATCCCCCACCCCCCCACACGACGACCACCCCCCACCCCCCCCCCCCACCCCCCCCGCCCCCCCCCGCCCGCCCCCCCCCCCGCCACCCCCCCGCC
>NZ_JALKFU020001305.1 GCF_023242965.2 Frankia sp. AgKG'84/4 | reverse complement strand
ATCCTCCGCCTCCCGACCGGTGGCGACGACGGCGAGCACCGGCCTGCCCGCGCCACTCGCGGCGGCGAGGGCAGCGGCGGCGAACGGCCGCAGGGCGGCCGGGCCAGCGAGGTCGAGAACCGGCTCGCCCGCCGCGCCGATGGCCCGGCCCAGGGCGGGATCGCCGCCCGGACGGGCGATCAGCGCGGCAAGCAGCGGCTCGAGGGTCATGGATGTGTCCCTGTGCCTCTCGGAACGAGTGGAAGAAGCAGAACACCGCGGGACACGAATCGCGGCCGCGGAACACGACGACATGGCGCAACGGGGCCCACCACGGCCCGGACCCGCTTCGACCGACGGCCCGGCCCGCCGCCCGGCCCGCGCCCGGATGAGTTCCGGACCGGTCGGCCGACATCGGCCCGACCCCGTCGGCACAGACGATATGGCCAGCCTACGACAGGACGGCCGGCCACCGCGCCCGCGCGCCGCCGGCCGCGGCCCGACGATCGCGTTCGCCGTGCGTGGCGTGCCGACTGTGCCCCGCCCGGTGGGGCCCGTCGCCCGGGGCCCGGGGAGTGGGGGGCACCAGGGGACAGATCGACGTACAGTCGACTGCCTGGCGTCCAGTACCGGTCGCCCAGTGCCTACGCTGAGGACAGGGTCGAGTGTCCACCACGCGCCGCGACGTCTCTGGATCGGACACCGAGCGCCGGGATGTCCGCCAGATCGGGGATGTCGCCGAGCGGGTCGGTCTCTCCCTGCGCACCGTTCGCTACTACGAGGAGGCCGGCCTGCTGCGGCCGGTCAGCCGGACCGTGGGCGGTTTCCGGCTCTACGACGACGATGCCATCGAACGGCTCCTGCTGATCAGGAAGATGAAGCCGCTGGGCTTCAGCCTGGAGGAGATGCGCGCGTTGCTGTCGCTGCGCGACGAGCTGGCGGCGCCCGAGCTCGCGGTGGAGGCCCGGACGCAGCTGCGGGAACGGCTGGGAACCTGGGTACTGCTCGCCGAGGAGAAGCTGTCCTCGCTGCGGGAGCAGGTCAGCGTGGCCGAGGCGTTCGTCGGCGGCCTGCACGACGACGCGGACCGCAGCACCGGCGGCTGACACCGCGGCGCCGCGCCCGACCCGTCGACGCCCCCGCACCGCCTCGGTGCGCAGCGGTGCGGGGGCGTCAGGCCGTGCGGGGAGTCGGCGGCCCCGGTTCCGGTAACGACCCGATCAGCCCCAGAGCCGCTGGTAGACGGCGGCCGACGACGGGTTGAGGTCGGGGTCCACCAGAGAGGACCGGACGTTGTCCGGTTCCGAGTCGGGGAAGTACGCCTCGTAGGCGAGGATGTCCGCGTTGTGGCTGAAGGTCTCGTACATCTTCTCCATGTAGACGGGGTTGTCCCCGCCCGCGGCCCCGGCCCGGCCCGCCTTGGTGCCCTGCTGGCTGACGACGCCCCACTCCGGCACCGAGAACAGCTTGTTGTGGGTGCGGGCGAAGGTGATCACCTGGCAGAGTCCGCCGTCGCCGTTGCACTGCTGGTCGAACGCGGCGTAGGTCGGGCTCGGCGGGTACTGGTCGTAGCTGTCGATCCCGATGACGTCGACGTACTGGTCGCCCGGGTACAGGTCGAACGCGCCGACCGGCGTGGTGGACCCGTGGGCGTTGAGGTTCCAGTCGATGCGGACCGACGGGCTGGTCGCCTTGATCGCCGCGGAGGCGTGCTGGAAGCACTGGATCCACGCCTGCGGGTCGGTCGCGGCCCAGGCGAACCACAGGCCGTTGAACTCCCAGCCGAGCCGGACGAACGAGTCACCCCGGTCCATGCTGACCAGCCACCTACCGAACTGCTTCCAGTGGGCGTCATAGTCACCCGCCGCGCAGTCGGTGAGGTTGCCCTTCTGCGGGCCCGAGTCCGGGAACAGCGGCTGGGAGATCACCCAGGTGCCGGCGTACCCGGCGAACGTCGACGTGGTGCGGCCCATCCACGGGCTGGTCAGGTCGTTCCAGCTGCTGCGGTCGGTGTACATCACGACGACGTCGTTGGGTCGCCCGCGGAAGGTCGCGAAGGTGTTCGCCTGGGCGAGGGTGTGGGCGGCCACGCCGGTCGGGAACGGCCCGGTGGTCGCCGCGCGCGCGACCCGCGGGACGGCCGGGGCCGGCAC
>NZ_JALKFU020001304.1 GCF_023242965.2 Frankia sp. AgKG'84/4 | reverse complement strand
GCGGCGAGGACGGCTCGGGGGGGCGTGGCGCGGTGGGCGCGCCCGAGCTGGCGGGCGGGCGGGCCCCCCGCGCGGCCCCCGGCCCGGGCCTGGACGAGGAGACGGTGCTCGCTCTGGCCCGGACCCCGGACCGGGCCAGGACGTTCACCGTCATGCTGCGCGCCCTCGTCGACGGGCTCCTCGCGCCGCCCTCGGGCGGCGGGCCCGCGCCCGCGAGGTAGGGCCAGGTCGCTGCTCACGCGGTCGCCAGGACCTCGGCGGACGACGGCCCGATCCGGGCGGCGGTCGAGGTCGGCAGGTCGGCGACGAACCGGTAGGAGTCGATGGCGTCGAGGCCGCCGACGCGCCGCGCCCTGTCGGCGAGGAGATCCGCGATGGCCTTGGTCTGGGCGATCACCGCTAATTCTTCGGCGCTGTCCCAGTTACGGTCCGCATAGAGCTCGTCGAGGTCCTGCCACGGATTCATGAACTCCCGTGACCACCGGTCGAAATCGTCGTGCCGTTCCCGCACGAGATAGTCCCGAAAACCGAGCAGCGATGCCCCCGCGGGGCAGTCCGCGGACACGATGACCGCTGGTTCGTCGGAATCCATGACGCCCTCCAAGGCGCCGTGTGGGAGGTGCTGCGGAGGGACTGTAACTGGCGTAACATAGCACGTGAAGTCGCGGGGAGAAGGCCGGCTGGATATCGGCGCCTGGCCGGTGGCTTCCGGTGGCGGCGGCTGTCAGTCGGTCAGGACGGTGGCGGCGGACATGGGTCCGCGCGGATGATGGAGAGGCTCGGCGGGTGTAGCGGGGATCACATAGTGGGTGCTATCGACGTACCTCGGTCGCTCCGCACTGTCGCCTTCCACGGGCCCCGGCCGCTGGCCGCGAGCGGCGGAGTGCGACGCGAACAGCGTTTACTGTGTCCCGTGGTTCGCGCCAGGCGCGCGCGGCGGGAAGGGAGATCGACCATGCTCGAACGCTTCAGTCTCGCGGGCAGGGTGGCGTTGATAACCGGCGCCTCCTCGGGCCTCGGGGTCGCGTTCGCCGTCGGGTTCGCCGAGGCCGGCGCGGACGTGGTCATCTGCGCGCGCCGGACCGACCGGCTCGCCGACACCGCCCGGCTCGTCGAGGCCGCCGGCCGCCGCTGCCTGGCCCTCGAGGCCGATGTGAGGAAGGTCGAGGACTGCGACCGGGTCGTCGCCGCCGCCGTGGAGACCTTCGGCGCCCTCGACATCCTGGTCAACAACGCCGGCGTCGGCTCCGCGCACCCGGCGATCCGCGAGAAGCCGGCCGATTTCCGCCACGTCCTCGACGTGAACGTGCACGGCTCCTACTGGATGGCGCAGGCCTGCGGGCGGGTGATGCGCCCCGGCAGCAGCATCCTCAACATCGGCTCGGTGCTGGGCTCCACCACCGCCGGCCTGCCCCAGGCCGCCTACAGCGCGAGCAAGGCCGCGATCATCGGTCTGACCCGGGACCTCGCCCAGCAGTGGACCGGGCGCAAGGGCATCCGCGTGAACGCGCTCGCCCCCGGCTTCTTCCCCAGCGAGATGGTCGATCAGTACCAGCCCGGCTACCTCGACGGGCAGCTCGCGGCCCGGGTGCCGGCGGGCCGGGCGGGCGACCCGCGCGAACTCGCCGCGGCCGCGGTGTTCCTGTCCAGTGACGCCGCCTCCTACATCACCGGCGTGCTGCTCCCCGTCGACGGCGGAATGCTGATCACCTGAGCTGGCCGGTGTCGGCCGGGGCCGTGCCGGCGGGGACGTCGCCGGTGGATCGGTGCTCGGCGGGGAGAAGGTGGGCGGGGGCGTCGATGTGGCGCGACCGGAGGTACTCGCCGAGGCCCTTGGCCTGGGGGTCGGGTCGGGTCGAGGCGGCGACGCCCTCGCCGAGCAGGCCGACGACGACGAAGTTGAGCGCCCGCAGGTTCGCCAGCTCGTAGCGGCGAACCGGCAGGCCGCGTGCCTCCGGCAGCAGGTCGAGGAACCGCTCGACGCTCAGCGTGGACCGCAGCCAGCCGAACGTCGCGTCGTCGCGGGCCCACAGGCCGACGTTCGCGTTGCCGCCCTTGTCCCCGGACCGGGCCCCGACCAGCCGCCCGAGCGGCACGCGCACCGTCCTTGCGCCCCCGCCAGCCGCACCAAC
>NZ_JALKFU020001303.1 GCF_023242965.2 Frankia sp. AgKG'84/4 | reverse complement strand
CGGCGGTCCTGGCCGCCCGAACCTGCTCCCAGCCGGTCCGGGCGGCGCCGGTCCGGGCCGCGCCGGTCCGGGCGGTGGGCCGCGACGGTGCCGCGGGGTCGCCCGGAGGTGCCGGGTCCTTCGGCCGGGCCGGCTGCTCCGAGGTGGGGAGCGCGGGGGGCGCCAGCGCGGTCAGGGCGCGGCGCAGCCAGTCGGCGACGGTGTCCGGGGTGGGCATCGCGTCCACAAGCCCGGCCGCGAGCGCCGAGGCGGCGCGGTGGCTCTCGGCGGGGGGCGGGGTGCCCGTCATCGCCTCGACCACGCGGGGGCCGGTGAAGCCCACCGTCGCGCCGGTGATGGCGCAGCGCAGGTCGCCGCGCGAGCCGATGGTCACCCAGACGCCGCCAGTGGTCGGCTGGTCGGCCACGGCGAGATGGCCGATCCCGGCGTCGTCGAGAGCGGCGAGGGCGAGGGCAGCGCGAGGCAGCCCGACCAGCCCGGCGACGCCCTCCTGCAGGCGGGTGCCACCGCTGCGCAGCAGCGAGACGAGCGGACGCCGGGTCGCGAGCGCGGTCGCGGCGGCGGCCGCGAACGCCGCGGCGTCGGCCTCACCGAAGCTGCCGCCGTGCACCGTGAAATCCCACACCGCCGCGACGGCCGGAATCCCCACGATCATGCCCTCGCCCCACCTAAGCGCCGACCGTCCGTCGTAGTCCGGCCAGCCCAGGCGATTGGCGGCGCGCTCGGCGGCCGGGCGCAGCGTGATGCCGGCGAGCAGCGGCGCACGCCAGTCAGCGGCCGTGCCGGCGCTGGATCGGCTGTCACTGTTCATGTCCGCATCTTGCGGTCCGCGGCCCGCGGTTCGGCTGTGCCACCCGCCGCGGTGGCATAGGACACGCCGCGTCGGAGCGCGCGCGCGGGGCCGGCCGGGTGATGCTCAAAAGATCCGTCGGCACCGATGGAGAGGTAATTATGTGACGTATTGTGCGGACTGCCTCCCGGTAGCGAGCGACATACCCTTTTGTTCACATCCTGCTGTGTGGGTGGGTGCGGACACCGCACCCGCGAGATCAGCGGAGTGAGGAGAGTGATGCTCACACCGCTGCTGGATGACGATCCCCGCCAGGTCGGCCCGTATCGGCTGCAGAACCGGATCGGTGCCGGCGGGATGGGGACCGTGTACCTCGGTTTCGCCCCGGACCAGCGTGCCGTCGCCGTCAAGGTGGCCGCCGAGGAACTCGCCGAGGACGCCGAGTTCCGCCGGCGCTTCGAGCGGGAGGTCCACGCCGCGCTGCGGGTGCGCGGCCACGCGGTGGCCGCCGTGCTCGACGCCGACACCGACGCGCCGGCGCCCTGGATGGTCACCGAGTACGTCGAGGGCATCAGCCTGGCCGACGCCGTCCGGGCCCGCGGCCGCATCGAGCGGCACCTCGTGCGCGGGCTGGCGGTCGGGCTGGCCGACGCGCTCGTCGCCATCCACGCCGCCGGTGTGGTGCATCGCGACCTCAAACCCTCAAACATCCTGCTGGCCTGGGACGGGCCCAAGGTCATCGACTTCGGCGTCGCCCACCTGACCGACAGCAGCACCCTCACCCGCACCGGCCACGTGATCGGGACGCTGGCCTGGATGTCGCCCGAGCAGATGCGCGGAGAGACGTCAGACTCCTCGGCGGACGTCTTCGCCTGGGCCAACTGCGTCACCTACGCGGCGACCGGGCGCCACCCGTTCCACGCCGAGACCCCCGACCAGCTGGCGATGCGCGTGCAGCGGGACACCCCTGACCTGAACGCGCTGCCCGCGTACCTGCTGACGGCGGTGTCCCGGGCGCTCTCCAAGACCCCCTGGCAGCGGCCCACCGCCGCCGCGCTGCTCGCCGCCCTGGTCGGGCGGGAGGTCGACGGCGTCACCGAGGCTGACGCCGCCGCCGGCGACGTGCTCGAGCAGACCTGGACCGGTGCCGGGCAGGCGGCCGTCGAGAGCGTGACCATGCTGCCTGGATCCGAGCTGCCTGGATCCGAGCCGACTGGATCCGAGCTGCCTGGATCCGAGCCGACTGGATCCGAGCCGACCGGATCCGAGCCGACCGGCGCGGGAACCGGCCTCGGCGACGGCGGCCGGGCGGCAGCCGTCGCGGGGGGCTGGTCACCGGCCGTGCACGGGCC
>NZ_JALKFU020001302.1 GCF_023242965.2 Frankia sp. AgKG'84/4 | reverse complement strand
CTGGTGCCCACCGCGCTCGCCGGCGCCGCGCTGGTTGCCGTCGGCGACCTGGCGGCGCAGCGCCTGTTCGCCCCCACCCAGCTGCCGGTCGGTGTCGCGACCAGCGCCGTCGGCGGGCTCTACCTCGCTGTTCTGCTGGTGCGTCAGCGGCGGCGGACCTGATGGCGGCGGACCTGATGGCGGCAGACCTGATGGCGGCAGACCTGATGGCGGCAGACCTGATGGCGGCAGACCTGATGGAGGCAACAGTTCCGCGGGAGCAGCCGATGGATGGAGGTGCCACATGACGCGGTTGAGCGCGCGGGATCTGACGCTGGCCTATGACCGGCGGGTGGTGGCCAGCGGGCTGGGGATCGACATCCCGGACGGCGCGTTCACGGTCATCGTCGGCCCGAACGCCTGCGGCAAGTCCACCCTGCTGCGCGCGCTGGTCCGGCTGCTGCGGCCGAAGTCCGGCGCGGTGTACCTCGACGGCGAGCTGATCTCGTCCTACCCGACGAAGGAGGTCGCCCGCCGGCTCGGCCTGCTGGCCCAGTCGGCGATCGCGCCGGCCGGCGTTACCGTCGCGGACCTGGTCGCCCGGGGCCGCTACCCGCACCAGCGGCTGCTGCGCCAGTGGTCGCGCTCCGACGAGGAGGTCGTCGGCGAGGTGATGGCGCGCACCGGCGTCGCGGACCTTGCCGACCGCCTGGTCGACGAGCTCTCCGGCGGGCAGCGCCAGCGCGTGTGGCTGGCGATGGTGCTCGCCCAGCGGACGCCGATCCTGCTGCTCGACGAGCCGACGACCTTCCTCGACATCGCCCATCAGGTCGAGGTGCTCGATCTGTGCGCGGGGCTGCTCGCCGACGGTGGCCACACGCTGGTGGCTGTGCTGCACGATCTCAACCAGGCCAGCCGGTACGCCGGGCACCTGGTGGCGATGCGGGAGGGACGCGTCGTCGCGCAGGGCCCGCCCGGCGAGATCGTCACCGCGGAGCTGGTCGAGGAGGTCTTCGGACTGGCCTGCCGGGTGATCACTGACCCGGAGTCCGGCACACCCCTGGTCATCCCGCGCTGGTCACCGCCCCAGGCGCGGGAACGGGAACAGTCCCTGGCACTCACGGACGTCGCGCCGTGACCGGTAAGGACGGTGCTTCGTGAACGGCTCGCGCAGTAGCCGCCTGCTGTGGGCGCGGCTGCGCCCCCGGCGCGGCGACCTCGTCCTCGGCGGGTTCGCCACGGTCCTCCAGCAGGCCGCGATGCTCGCGTTGCCCTGGTGCGTGCAGCGGGCCCTGGACCGCGGCATCACCGAGCATTCGCTCTCGGGCACCGTCACCTGGGCCGTTCCGACCGCGCTGGTCGCCGTCGGGTTCATGCTGGGGGGCGTCGGCGGGCTGCGGTGGACCGGGCGGGCCGCCGCCCGCGTCGCCCACGATCTGCGCGCGTCCATCGTCGAGCGGGTCGCCGCCTTCGACCGTCCCGCGCTGGCCCGCTACGGGCACGGTGACCTGGCGATGCGGGCCACCCGCGACGTCGACCTCGTCCGGCTGTGGGTGCAGAGCCTCGCCATCTGGGTCCGGATCGTCGTCACCGTCGTCGTCGTACTGCCGGCGTTCGCGGTACTCGACCCGCTGCTCCTGGTCGTCGCCCTGATCACGATCCCGCTGGTGGTGCTCGCCAACGCGTACTTCCCCGGCCGGTTCGACGCGGCGAACACGCGCCTGTCGGACGCCTTCGGCGCCCGCGCCGACGCCGTGGACGACCTGCTCTCCGCCAGCGCCGCGGTGCGCGGCCTCGGCGGTGAGGCCATGCTGGTCCGCCGTCATCACGAGCGCAGCGCCGTCGTCACCGAGCACACGATGACCGTCGCGCGCATCTCGGCGTCCTGGTCGGCCGTCCCGCCGGCCATCCCCCGCCTCGCGATCGCCGCTGGCCTCGCCATCGGCGGCGCCGCCGCGTTGCGCGGAGATCTCACCATCGGCGGCCTGGTCGCCTTCACCTCGTGGATGACCACCCTGACGCTGGCCGTCACGATCGCGGTCGACCTGCTCTCCGCGCGCGGCCAGGCCACCGTGGCGGCCGGCCGGATCGCCGAGGTCCTCGACACCCCGGTCGCCGACGACGACCCGGCGGGCGCCGAGACGCCGCCGGCCGGCGGTGGGC
>NZ_JALKFU020000078.1 GCF_023242965.2 Frankia sp. AgKG'84/4 | reverse complement strand
GGCCGGCGCCGTCGGGAGGGGCGTGGCGGCTCCGCCGACCGCGGTCCGCGGATACGCCGGCGCCGGCGTCGAGGCCGGACTGCCGGCGACCGCCTGGGTCGGCGTGGGGTTCGGCGTCGTTGCCGATGCGGGTGGTGCCAGCACAATCACCGCCGCCCCGAGAATGCCGGCCGCCATGGCCCGCGATCGGGTCCTGCGCATAAATCCGTCCCCTCGACATCTGCCGGGCCGAAAAGCCTCGACGTGAAGCCTTGATCGAGAAAGAACGTAGCAACGCATCGGCCGGCACGAAAAGGCCGGGTCCGCCGTAGCGGGGTCGTTGGGTGCGGGAATTACCTTTTCGTGGGGAGTCGGGGGTGCACTTCCGAGCCTGCTATTACCCGTGCGCGTCGGCCGGCGGAAGTCGTCCGGAATGGGCTCGCGCGGTGCGGTGAGCGAAGCGGCGGACAGCGGGGGGATCATCCCGGTCGGCGGGCCGGGATGGAGATCGGGCCCGGTCGACGTTTCCGGCGCCACGCCCACACACGGCGGAAAACGTTTCCACCGCTGGACTGTGTGCCGAGATCCCGCGAGGCGGCCGGCCTGGAGCGCCCTTCGACCGCGTCCCCGGCGGTCCTCAGGTCGTGGGGAGAAGCTTCGCCCCCGGGGGTGGCGGTACCGCCGACGCGCAGCCAGAGCAGCTCCGTCAGCTGGCCTCGGTAAGGAGTATCACCAGCTCAGAGCCCTTGGGTGGCAAGACTGCGGCGGATCCCCGGACGGTGTCACCCACCCAGGTTCCCCCGGCCGGGCAGCCCGAGGACAGGCGCCGGCCGCTGGGGAGCCACCCTGGCCGACGGCGCCGCCACGGCGACGCGGCTTTATCAGATCCGTTGAGGTCGCTGGCGGGCTGTGACGTTCCTCGAAAAGTCGCGATGCCGGGTGCGCACACCCTGATCAGGGCGAGAGGCGTTCGACGACCCAGAGGTCCGCTCCCGCGGTGGCCCGCCGGTAGCGCAGTCGGTCATGCAGGCGGTCGGCCCGGCCCTGCCAGAACTCCACGGTCTCGGGCACGAGGCGCAGGCCGCCCCAGAACGGCGGCGTCGGCACCGGCGTGCCCGCCGGCCACCGGCGGGCAACCTCGGCGGCGCGGGCATCCAGCACCTCGCGTGACTCGATGACCTGGGACTGGTGGCTGACCCACGCGCCGAGCTGGGACCCGCGGGGCCGTGAGGTGAAGTAACGCTCCGTTTCGGCTGGGCTGACGCGTTCGACCGCTCCGATCGCGACCACCTGCCGTTGCATGCCATACCAGGGCAGCACGAGTGAGCCGAAGGGGTTCTCCGCGCTCTCCCGCGCCTTGCGGGAGGTGTAGTTGGTGAACAGCACGAACCCGCGGTGATCGAAGCCCTTGAGGAGCACGGTGCGAGCACTGGGTTGCCCGTCCACCGAGGCGGTGGCGAAGACAGCGGCGTTCGCCTCGGGCAGGCCCGTCTGTTCGCCGGTGGCACTCGCCTCGGCGAACCAGTGGGCGAACTGCTCGACCCAGGTGGCTGCCAGCTGCTCCGGCTCCAACCGGCCCGCCTCGTAGTTCCGCCGCAGCGCGGCGGGATCAGGCGAGGGGACCGCACCGTTCTCCGGCAGGGTCCTGGGGCGCGGGGGCGGTCCGGAGCTCGCGGTGGTGGACACCCCTGGATCGTGCCAGGCGCCGTGGACCGTCAGCCGAGTTGATGCAGGATCGCGGCGACGCCGCGATCCCAGTCGGTGGTGAGGTCGGTGCAGGGCTGCCCGCCCAGCCGCATCGGCCCCTCGGCGCCGGACAGAACCGCCGGGAGCAGGCCGATTCCCCGCGCGTTGAGTTCCACGGCCAGGGCCGGCAGAAATTCCTGCGCTATCCAGGGAGCGTGGATTCCGAGGGTCGAATGGCCGAGTACAAGATAGTTCGCTTCGGCGAGTGTTGCATTCATGAACATGGGCACGACATCGCCGATGCGTATCTCCCAGCGGTCGAGGTGCACCGCGTGGCCCACGGCGCTGATCGCTCGTCCCAGCCGCTCAGCTGCGGCGATGTCCGCCGCCCGATGACTGATGAAGACGAGCGCCATGATCCCCCCGAGGTATCCCGCTCCAGGCCGGTGCCTGGCATGACCGATGGGCATTCGCGGTTTCTGCCCGGGATGACCGTAGCTTGCGGCGTAAGGCCGGCGGGGATCGTCCCCCCGACTAGCTATAGGCAGTTTCCTGCAAATAGTCATCTATTCGGACAAAGTTACTTCGGTTCGCGTTGCACCTTGGTGCTCGCGTGGTCGCCGATTCACCCAGAGTGAGTATCGACTGGCTGGTTGCGGTCGGATTCCGGGCGGGAGGCCGTGGCGCTCTGGCGCCGCCGGAGGACCCGGGGCAGGATCGGATGGAGCAGGACCGACGGGGCACGACCTGGACGGCCGCCGGTTGAACCAACGGACAGAAGCGGAGATCCGGACTCGATGGCCGAGAAGACAAGCGATTTCAAGCCCGGTCTGGAAGGCGTGATCGCCTTTGAGACCGAGATCGCCGAGCCGGACAAGGAGGGCAGCGCGCTGCGGTACCGCGGCGTCGACATTGAGGATCTCGTCGGCAAAGTGGACTACGGCCACGTATGGGGGCTGCTGGTCGACGGGTCGTTCGAACCCGGCCTGCCGCCGGCCGAGCCGTTCCCGGTGCCGGTGCACTCCGGTGACATCCGGGTCGACGTGCAGAGCGCGCTGGCGATGCTCGCGCCCTACTGGGGGCTCGGGCAGCTGATCGACATCAGCGCGGAGCAGGCCCGTGACGACCTCGCCCGGGCGTCGGTCGTCGCGCTGTCCTTCGTCGCGCAGTCCGCTCGCGGCCTCGGCCAGCCGGCGGTGCCGCAGAAGGAGGTCGACAAGGCTCGAACGATCACCGAGCGATTCATGATCCGCTGGCGTGGCGACCCGGACCCGAAGCACGTCCAGGCCATCGACGCCTACTGGGCGTCGGCCGCGGAACACGGCATGAACGCCTCCACGTTCACCGCCAGGGTGGTCGCCTCCACCGGCGCCGACGCGTCTGCCGCGCTGTCCGCCGCCGTGGGTGCCCTGTCCGGGCCGCTGCACGGCGGCGCGCCCTCCCGGGTGCTCGCGATGCTCGACGAGGTGGAGCGCACCGGGGACCCGCTCGGCTACGTCCGCCGGGCGCTGGACCGCAAGGAGCGCCTGATGGGGTTCGGGCACCGGGTCTACCGCGCGGAGGACCCGCGCGCCCGCGTGCTGCGCCGCACCGCGCGCGACCTCGGATCGGACCGGTACGAGGCGGCCGAGGCCCTGGAGGCGGCGGCCATCGAGGAGCTCACCAACCGCTTCCCGGACCGCCCGCTGCGCACGAACGTGGAGTTCTGGTCCGCCGTGGTGCTCGACTTCGCCCAGGTGCCAGCCCATATGTTCACGTCCATGTTCACCTGTGCCCGAACCGCGGGCTGGAGCGCCCACATACTCGAGCAGCAGCGCACCGGGCGGCTGATCCGTCCGTCCGCGCGCTACGTCGGCCCCGCGCCGCGCCCGCTCGGTGATGTTCACCCAGGGGTGCCCCGTGGCTGATACCGCGACGGCCCCCGCGATCGAGCTGCCCGAGCGCCTTCGACCGGTGGACGGGCGCTTCGGCTGCGGCCCGTCGAAGATCCGCCCCGAGGCGGTCGCGGCGCTCGCCGCCAGCGGATCGGCCTACCTGGGCACGTCGCACCGGCAGAAGCCGGTGAAGGGCCTGGTCGGCCGGGTGCGGGCCGGGCTCGCCGAGCTGTTCTCCCTGCCGGCGGGCTACGAGGTCCTGCTCGGGATCGGCGGCGCGACCGCCTTCTGGGACGCGGCCGCGTTCAACCTGGTCCGTACCCGGTCCCAGCACCTGGTCTTCGGGGAGTTCGGCGGCAAGTTCGCCGACACGACGAAGGGCGCGCCGTTCCTGGCCGATCCCTCCGTCGTGTCCTCGGCGCCGGGCACGTACCCGGACTGGGCGCCGCAGCCCGGCATCGACGTCTACGCCACCCCGCACAACGAGACGTCCACCGGTGTCGCCCGCCCGGTGCGCCGCCCGGTCGGCACGGACGCCGGGGCGCTGCACCTGGTCGACGCGACGTCCGGGGCCGGCGGCCTGCCGGTAGACGTCGCCGAGACCGACGTCTACTACTTCGCCCCGCAGAAGTGCTTCGCCTCCGACGGCGGCCTGTGGACGGCGTTGGTGTCGCCGGCCGCCATCGAGCGGCTCGCCGAGATCGCCGCCACCGACCGGTGGATCCCGCCGTTCCTTGACCTCACGACGGCGCGGGACAACAGCGGCAAGGACCAGACGTACAACACCCCGGCGGTGTCGACGCTGTTCCTGTTCGCCGACCAGATCGAGTGGATGCTCGGGCAGGGCGGCCTCGACTGGTGCGTGCGGCGCACCGGTGAGTCCTCCTCGACCCTCTACACCTGGGCAGAGAAGACGGCGTACACGACGCCGTTCGTCGCCGACCCGGCGCAGCGCTCCCAGGTCGTCGTCACCATCGACTTCGACGGCGTGGACGCGGCGGCGGTCGCGAAGGTGCTGCGCGCCAACGGTGTCGTCGACGTCGAGCCGTACCGCAAGCTCGGCCGCAACCAGCTGCGGGTCGCCTGTTTCC
The DNA here is from genome assembly GCF_023242965.2 of Frankia sp. AgKG'84/4. Taxonomy (GTDB): domain Bacteria; phylum Actinomycetota; class Actinomycetes; order Frankiales; family Frankiaceae; genus Frankia. Next base: position 9,880 of record NZ_JALKFU020000078.1, on the reverse strand, counting down.
CCGCGGTCGACCCCGCCGACGTCGAGGCCCTCACCGCCAGCATCGACTACATCGTCGATCGCCTCTGACTCATCGCAGACGGGCGTGCGACGTCGTCCCGTGGATCTTCGACTGGGTGGTCGAAGATCCACGGGAAGCGGTCTGGCCTCAGCGCAGCGGGCGCTCCGGGGCGGCCTGGGCGGCCTGGGCGGCGATCGGGTCGCTGTCGGCGTCGCTGCCCGCGGCACGCTTGTCCATCGGCGTGTACGGGCGCTGGTCGTAGCCGACGTAGAGCTGGCGCGGGCGGGCGATCTTCTGCTCGGGGTCGAGCAGGCCCTCCTCCCACTGGGCCAGCCAGCCCGGCATCCGGCCGATCGCGAACAGCACCGGGAACATCTCCACGGGGAAGCCCATGGCCTGGTAGATGATGCCGGTGTAGAAGTCGACGTTCGGGTAGAGCTTGCGGGAGACGAAGTACTCGTCCTCCAGCGCGATCCGCTCCAGCTCCATCGCCAGGTCGAGCATCGGGTTGGTGCCGGTCACCTTGAAGACCTCGTCGGCGACCTGGCGGATCACCCGGGCCCGCGGGTCGTAGTTCTTGTAGACCCGGTGGCCGAAGCCCATGAGCTTCTTCTTGCCGTCCTTCACCTTGGCGATGAAGGCGGGGATGTTCTCGACCGAACCGATCTCGGAAAGCATCCGCAGGACCTGCTCGTTCGCCCCGCCGTGCAGCGGGCCGTAGAGCGCGGCGATGGCGGCGGCGGCGGCCGAGAACGGGTCGGCCTGCGAGCTGCCGACGGCGCGCATCGCGTTGGCCGAGCAGTTCTGCTCGTGGTCGGCGTGCAGGATGAACAGCACGTCGAGGGCGTGCTCGAGGTTCGGGTCCGGCTCGTACTTGAGCTCGGTGGCCTTCCACATCATGTTGAGGAAGTTCCCGGCGTACGACAGGTCGTTGTCCGGGTAGACGTACGGGAAACCGACCGAGTGCCGGTAGGAGTACGCCGCCAGCGTCGTGATCTTGGCGATCAGGCGGACGATCTGGAGGCGGCGCAGGCCCGGGTCGTCGATCTTCTTCGCGTCCGGGTAGAACGTCGACAGGGCGCCGACCGTGGACACCAGCATGCCCATCGGGTGGGCATCGTGGTGGAACCCGTCGATGAACTTCTTGATCGACTCGTGCACCAGGGTGTGGTGCGTGATCTCGTCTTCCCACGTCGACAGCTCGTCGGACGACGGCAGCTCGCCGGCCAGAAGCAGGTACGAGACCTCGAGGAAGCTGCTCTTCTCGGCAAGCTCCTGGATCGGGTAGCCGCGGTAGCGCAGGATGCCGGCGTCGCCGTCGATGTAGGTGATCGCGCTGCGACAGCTGGCGGTGTTGGTGAACGCCGGGTCGTAGGCCATCAAACCGAAGTCGTCGTCGCCCGTCTTGATCGAACGAAACGCGCTCGCGCGTACCGTGCCATCCGAGACCGGGATCTCATAGGTCCTTCCGGTTCGGTTGTCGGTAACGGTCAGTGTGCTGACCTGCTCGGACACGCCGGGCTCCTCTCGCGGTGGCGATGCCGTCGGTAACGGCTCTGGCCCCAGCCGGGGCGCGCATCCGGATACGGAGCGCTCACGCCGGTTCGCTGGCTCACTATGTTCTTCCCAAGTCTGGCCGCTCTCGCCTGCACATGCGCGTGATCGGTGAGCCTCGTCCCACGTGGGCTGCGCCACCCCCGATCGGGCAGGCACTCTCGCCACCCCTGCCCCGCAGGAGGGCACGCTGGGTGAGTTTCCGGCGGGATTTCGACGTGGTCGGTCACCTACCCGAACGGGGAGGTGCCCGTCGCCTGCCCGCCGCTCGCCGCCGGGGCCGCCCGCCCGGCCGGGGCCAGTACGTCCCCAGGCCCGGTGCCGGCGGCCCGCAGCCAGGTCAGCACGGCGAGCACCCGGCGGTTGTCGTCCGTGGAGGCCGGCATCCCGAGTTTGTTGAACACCCCCGCGATGTGGTTCTCGACGGTCTTCGGAGCCAGATGTAGCCGGCTGCCGATGCCCTGGTTGGAACGACCCTCGGCCATGTGCCCGAGCACCGAGCGCTCCCGGGGGGTCAGTCGGGCCAGCTCGTCAGAGTGGCGCCGATGGGCCAGCAGGCCCGCGACGATCTCCTCGTCGAGCACCAGCCGGCCCTCGATGACCCGCCGTAGCGCGTCCTGGAGCGCCCCGACGTCGTCCACCCGGTCCTTCAGCAGGTAGCCGAGGCCGCCGCTGCCGTCGCCCAGCAGGCGCAGCGCGTAGGGCGTCTCGGCGTAGGTCGACAGCATCAGGACGGCGATCCCGCGATGCTGGCCGCGGATCAGCTCGGCCGCGACCAGACCCTCGTCGGTGAACGTCGGCGGCATCCGGATGTCCAGGATCACCGCGTCCGGCCGGGTCTGCGGCAGGGCGCGGACCAGCTGGTCGGCCTCGGCGTACTGTGCGACGACCTCGACGCCCGAGCTGGCCAGCAGCATCGCCAGGCCCTCGCGGAACAACGTCGAGTCATCCGCGATCACTACACGCACGGATCGACCCCCCCTTCGTCGAGCGGTACGACATGTCTTACCCGTGGCGCCGCGACGGCGGCGCCACCCCACACCGGCGACGTCACGGCGGGTGGTTCGCACGGAATGTCCGCGGCGAGCCGGGTGCCGCCGCCGGACGGGCTGGTGATCTCCAAGGCCCCACCCAGGGCTCGTACCCGGTCGGTGAGGCCGGCGAGCCCACCCCCGTCGACGGTCATGGCGCCGCCCTTGCCGTCGTCGGCGACGACGACGCGGACGACCTGGCCCCTGCGGCGGACCGTGACCACCGCGCGCGAAGCCCCCGCGTGCTTGACCGTGTTCGTGAGCGCCTCGCAGATCGTGTAGTACGCGCCTGCCTCCAGGACGGCGCTGAACCGCTCCTGGGTGACGTCGAGCGTGACATCCAGCGGCAGTGTGGTCGTCACGGTCTCCAGCGCCGGCCGCAGGCCGCCCTGGCTCAGCTGGGCCGGGTGGATGCCCCGGGCCAGGCTGCGCAGGTCCGCGAGGGCGTGACGGAGGTCCTCCCGGGCGGCGTCGATGGCCGAGATCGTATCGGGATCGGTCGCCTTCGTCCGGGCAAGCCCGAGTCTCGTGGCCAGAGCCAACAGGCGTTGCTGGGCGCCGTCGTGCAGATCGCGCTCGAGCCGTCGTCGTTCGTGCAGGCCGGCCTCGACGAGTCGGGCGCGGGAGGAGCTGACCGCGACGAGCTGCGCGGCCACCGTGGCGTGCAGCCGGGCGTTCTCCAGCGCCAGCACGCAGGTCTGCACCGCGGCCGTGACCAGGTCGCGGTTTCGGCGCATGGCCGGCGCGACGATGATCATTGCGAGGGGGCTGCCGGTCGACGTCCGCAGCTCCGTGATGACCTCCGCCGCCCGCGGGCCGGGTGGCTGCCGGGGTGTACCGGTGGCGTCGACGTGGTGTTCCTCCTCGGGCAGCCAGAGGAGGATCTCGGCGGAGTCGTCGTTCAGCACGCTGCGCAGCGCCGACTGCACCACGCCCACCGTCGGCGGGTTCGGCAGGGTGGCGAGCTGCTGGGCGATCCGGGCCCGGACGAACATCCGGCGCAGGACCGCCGCCGCGAACGCCAGCGGGATCGTCAGCAGCGTGAGCGACACCGCCGTGAACTCCGGGCCGATGGAGGGGCCGCTCGGGTTGTAGGCCACGGAGTTGATCGTCGCCGCGATCAGGAAGGCCACCAGCAGCGCGATCGCCACCGGCTGGAAGATCCGCCGGTCGAGTTCGGAGTACTGCCGCAGGCGGTTGCGGACGACCACCAGGAACAGGACGCTGAGCACGACCGTCAGGACGTCCAGCACGTCGACGATCAGATGGAACGTGCCGAGGCCGATCGGTTCGCCGTACCACCAGAGGTTCGCGTCCTCGCGGTACCCGAACCAGGCGGGCCGGGAGATGCCGATCAGTCCCAGGTTGGCCAGCGGGACGACCAGCACGGCCGCGGCGAGCAGGGCCCGCTCGCCGTTGGTGCGCAGCTGGCCGGTGGGATAACGCAGGACGCCCCACCCGATGCAGACCCAGAAGTGCGAGTAGGCGAAGGTCGACAGCAGTGCCGACGGGCCCGTCTCCCAGCCCGCCGTCCAGGACAGCGGCCAGAGCAGTCCGCCCAGCGCGAGCGCCCCGGTCACGCTGCCGAGGGTCTCCTCGCCGTTGAGCATGGCAGCGGTCAGTACGAAGGCCAGCGCCACGGCGACGTTCACGCTGGCCGCGAACGGGCTGGGCCCGAAGGACCGCCACTGGCAGGCGACCGAGAGGGCAGCCGTGACCGACCCGCTGACGGCCAGGCACAGGGAACGGTGCCGCGCGGCGCAGGCGGAGAGGCGGCCGGGAAGGCGCGGATGAGGCACGTCAGTCGACGCTATGTGGCCAGAAACTCACCCGGCAAGGTTCGCACACGCGTGGGGCCACGCTGCGGGTTACCCCGCAATCCGGCCGTGGGAAAGCCCTCGCCAACGCTGGATTCCGCCCCGAAGTCAGGGACGGGTGCCAGGGTGCAACCTGGAGGCACGGATCGGCTCCCGTCGCGGTCGACCGCGAAGGGGCGTCGGACCGCGTCGGGGTCGGCTACCGCCGGGGGGTGGCCGGCCCCGACGGCCGTCGAGGCCGTCGATGCGAGGGCCGCTCGCAATCCGAACGGTACCAGCGAGTACCGTCAGGCGATGGAGACCGGGACGGCCCGTGAAGCCGAACTCGCGTCCGCGCTGCGACTGTCGGTGATGCGGCTTTCCCGACGGATGCGCCAGGAGCGGTCGAGCCAGCTCACCCCCACCCAGACGTCGGCCCTCGCCTCCCTGGATCGGCGGGGCCCCATGACTCTGGGGGAGATCGCCGCCCACGAGCGGGTCCAGCCGCCGTCGATGACGCGAGTGATCGCCTATCTGGCCCTGGAAGGGCTGGTGGAACGCCGGTCCCATCCCACCGACGGCCGCCAAGTGATCGTCGAGGTGACCGACCGGGGTCGATCGCTGCTCAGCGACGACCGGCGTCGTCGCGACGAGTGGCTCACCGACCAGCTCGCCGCGTTGTCCGCGGACGAGGTGGCCACGCTGACGCGGGCCGCGCCGGTGCTGGAAGCCCTCGCCGGCTCCTGACGGGACCAGGCGGCGGCAGCGACGCGCTCAGAGCTCCACCCAGCCGCCACGGCGCTGGGAGGTGCCGGCGGCCGCGATCAGCCGGTTCGCCGCGAGCAGGTCGTGGAACGTCGCGCCCCGCACGAGCCGGGCGTCGTCGAGCTCGGTGACCCGCACGACGTCGCAGGTCGCCTCCATCAGGCCGGGGCGGGCGGTCGCGGCGGCCGGCATCATCAGGTCACGCACCCCGTCGACGTCCTGGCGGCGGATCCGGCGCCCCTGCACCACGACCCGGCCCTCCTCCCCGCACACGGTGATCGTGGCCGTGTCGAGCTGCCCGTTCATCCGCTCGTTGATCAGGACGGTGGCTCCGCTCGCGGTGAGCAGGGCCAGCGTGACCGGCGCGTCCGGGGTCAGGACGGCGGCCGGCATCGCCGCCGGGTCCGCACAGACCGCCAGTACCTCCCCGCACCAGCGCATGATGAGGTCGACGATCTCGACGCGGCCGTTCGGCCCCGTCGGCGCCCCCACGACGGTCATCTGGGTCAGTCGGCCGAGCGAGGACACGGTGGCGGCGACGTGGGTCGCGGCCGGCCAGGCCCGTCCGTCCAGGGCGACGACATGGGCGAGGTCGCCCTCCTCGGCCAGGTCGGCGACGGCGCGCAGGGTCTCCGCCTCGGCGCTGGCCGGGCCGGCGAGCAGCACGTGCAGACCGACCTCGGCCGAGCGCCGGGCGATGATGTCGGAGCCGGGCGGGCGGGTGTCCACGCAGACCGCCTCGAGATCGTCGGTCAGCATCGCGAGCGGATCGGCGTAGGCGCGGCGGACCCCCGCCTCCGCGGCCCAGGCGAGCGACTCGAGGGGCTCCGGCGCCAGCAGGCCGACCACGTCGACGCCGGCCGCCCGCAGCACCCCGGCCGTGGTGCTGTCGGACCCGTCGGTGACCAGGGCCATCGCGAGGGGGAGGTCGGGCTGGCGACGGCGCAGCGCCCGGCGCTGTTCCCGCCACCTCACGGACAGCGCCGGATCACGCGGTGGCACCATCTCGGGAAGCGTCGTCACGCTTCGATAGTGCTCTCGCCGGGCTGCCGTGGTGGGCAGCGGCGCCAATTCTCACTCGGTCGACCGACGGCGCTGGCCGACCTCACCGGTCAGGACTCCAGCGCCGGGTCCACGGCACGGTAGCGGTAGCCGACCCGCCGAATCGTCTCGATGCGGTGCCGGTGTTCCGCACCGAGCTTGCGCCGCAGCCTGGTGACGAGGACGTCGACGGTGCGCAGGTCGGGAGCGGAGTCGTCGTCCACCCGTCGGCCCCACACCGTGGACAGCAGGGCCTGGCGGCTGTGGGCCTTCTCCGGGTTGTTGACGAAGTAGTCCAGCACCTCGAATTCCAGGTAGGTGAGCTGGAGGGCCCGGCCGTCGACGGTGGCGAGCCAGGTGGTGCGGTCGATCCACACGCCACGTCGGGGCGGTGCCGCCGGCTCGGCGGGCCGGATCGGTCGGGTGGCGAGCCGGGCATGGCTCGGCGGGACGGGCAGCGGCACGCGGGGAAGGGTCGCCGTCCCGGCACTCGAGCGCGGCGGCAGAGCCGCCAGGCGCGGCGCCCGGTACGGAAGGACGTTCGTCTGCGGGGTCATCGCTGGCCTTTCGGTCAGTGGTACGTCCGGTTGCCGGGAGCCGGATGGTCGCGGGCCGGGTGGTCAGAGTCCGGAGGGGTGGATCATCGATCTGTCCCGGTGGACCTGGCCCAAGCTCGCCCCGCGTCCGCTGACGGGCGTGCCTGGGATTGGTCCTACCGGGGTCGCACGGGATCCGGATGATCGCGGGGTTCGCGTCGCATCGATTCGCCGCGACGGCACGTCAGCGTCTGCAGGAGACGCGGGCCGACATGGCGCTCGGGGCCGCGACGGTGCTCGATCAGGTCCGGGCCGGCAGCGAGCCGGCCGGCGGATGCTCAGCCGGCCGGACAGGCAGCCGAGGCGACACGGAGCAAATCGATGTGGCTCCGGGTGACCAGGATCAGCCGCTTCAACACAAGAGCAACGGAAACACACGATTCAGGTTGTAGCCAAGGGTGGGTAACTGTGACTTGCTTCACATAGTCGGCCGGAGAGGTAGAGAATCGGCCTGAAGTCGGCACAAATCAGCTCAGAAGTCGTGCCCTCGCCCGTGGTCCGTGACCCGCCTCGCTCAACGTGACCCGCCCGCCGCCGCTCGCTGTCCGTCGATAAAAAGGTCCCCGGTGGACCGGAGTAGCGTCAGCGGCGATGAATTCTCCAGCCAGCGGAGACGCTGCCGCCGGGGACAGCGCGCCCGGTGGCGCCGCCCCGGCCGGCCCCGTGCCGCCGACGTCCACCTTGCCCGTCGGGACGGTCGACGATCTGCCCGCGCCCGAGCCGATGCCCTACGACGGCGTTGCCTCGGTGGCCGTCGGGACCGTGCTGTGGGCGACAGCCGCGCTCGTCATGCTGTTCTTCCTCGACGATCTGCGTGAGGACGGCCACCTGTGGTGGCTGGCGACAGCGATCTGCGGCTTCGTGCTGGGCCTGGCTGGCCTGTGGATCGTCGTCCGGCGCCGTAACCGCCTGCGCTGAGCACGGCGCCGACGGGCGGTCAGGTCTCGTCCAGGTCGTCCTCCGCCGCGCGGAAGGCCGCGCCGTCGGGGTCGCGTAGCTCGGCGGCGAGCGCGTGCCGGCGGTCCCACTGGCCGCCTCGCCAGGCGAGCGCCCGCGCCAGCGCGTCCGGCCCGGCCTGCGCGTCCACGTGCACCTCGCCACCGATGCCGCCGACGACCCGCCACGGCACCGGTGTCGGCTGCCCGGACAGGTCCTCGACCAGCAGGCGGCGGTGCACAAGGTAGGGCGTGCCGTCCGGGGCCCGCCCGGGCTCGCCGCCGGTGGACACGACCTCGCCAGACGCCGTCTCGCCGGCCAGCGGCACGCCGAGAACGTGCGCGACCTCGGCGGCCCGGTCCAGCGGTAGCCGCAGCGACCCGCGCCCACCCACCAGTCGCAGCAGGTCCGGGGCGTCGACGACCACGGCCTGCTCGCCCGGCACGACCCCGTCGGGCGTCCGCACGGTCAGGGGCGGGTCGAAGCGTTCGTCCTGCGCGTCCCGGTGCGGCGCGGCCAGCATCCGGGCGACGGCGTCGACCGCGGCGATGTAGAGGATCCGCGCGGCGGGCCAGGGGATCTCCCGGTCGGCGTCGCCGAGCCGATCGAGCAGATCCATCACGGCGCCCAGGTCGCCGAGGACGTCGTCGAGGGTCAGCCGGGCGCCGAGATGGCGCAGGAACCCGTCGTCGACCCCGTCGAGCGGCGCGGCGGCGGCGAACAGACCCGCGAGCAGCGGATCCGCGGTGGCCAGCAGCAGCTCACGCGGCGGCAGCGGTGGGCCGCCGATCACCGGCAGCACCGCGTGCCGGGCCAGCCACCAGCGGGTGTAGGACGGCTCCGGGGTGAACACGACCTCGCGCAGCGGCGGCCGGGCGAGGTGGGCCAGGGCCTGCGGCCAGGACCGCGGGTCGACGAGCTCGAGGTCGCGGACCGCCGCGAACACGCCGATCATCGCCGGCGCCGGGGACGCACCGGCCGGCGGTCGGCGCAGGTTCGCGGACTGACCCGGCGCGCCGTGATCGCCGGCGGCGACGTCCTCCACCCAGGTGTCGCTGTCGTCGAGATCGAGCAGGATCTGCTCGTCGGCGTCCAACGGCAGGTCGTAGGAGCGGAGCACGCCGAACGAGTGCAGCACGCCGACCCGTTCGAGCACCTCGGCGGGCCAGGCCCGGGCCAGGTCGGCGGACAGCGTCGAGAACGGGGCGTCCTCGTCGAGGACCTGGTCCAGCGGGCCGCCGGCGACGAGCAGTTCGCCGGCCGTGGCGAACTCGCCGTCCGCGCTCGGCAGCAGCAGGTCCGCCAGCCAGTCCAGGCCGGCCGACTCCGTACCGGCGTCCCGGGCGAGCGCCAGCACGGCCCCGGCCAGGGCGAGCAGATCGTCCGGGTGGTCGTCAGGATCGGCATCGAGCACCGCCTCGCGGACCGCGGGGTCGCGCAGTACCCCGGCGGGCGTGCCCTCGACCGCGCCCAGGGTGCGCAGGGCGTCGCGGGCGGTCTCGGCGCAGGCTTCGGGATGGACCACCCGCAGCGGCAGTCCGGAGCGGACCAGAGCCACGATGTCGAGGTCGGCGGTGGGCAGCAGGGTGCCCCGCGGACCGGTGACCATGCGGACGGCCAGGCCGGCGCGCTCGTCGTCCGTCACCTCGGCGAGGGGCACGGGCAGCGCGCCGAGGGCGTCGCGGTCCGGGGCGCCGACCAGCAGGGCATAGAGCCGTCCCCACCAGTGCGGGGGCCGGGTAGCGCCGGCCAGCGCCTCGACCAGCGCGGCGCTGTCCACCCGGCGCACGCCCAGCAGGTCCAGCGCCGAACGCCAGCGCCGGGACGCATAGGACGCCGGCAGCAGACCGGGCACGAGCGCCTCGTCGCCCGCCTCGTCGTCGCCCGCCTCGTCGTCGCCCGCATCGTCGCGTCCCTCGTCGCCGAGGCCGTCGTCGGTGGGCTTGTCGAGGGGCTCGTCGCCGGGCTCGCCGAGTAGCTGGGTCACCGCGTCCGTGGCGGGGCCGAGGTCGCAGACCGAGCACTCCCGGCCGCGCCGTCCGCCGGGGAACAACGCCGCTTCGGGCAGCAGCCGCAGCAGGGCGTCCCGCAGCCGTCCGTCGACCTCCCCGCGCGGCAGGCCGGTCGGGACGATGTCCAGGGCGCCCCGGGGGTCGGGGGT